>JAISRD010000231.1 GCA_031273835.1 Treponema sp.
ATGCCCGTCCAGGACCCCGGGGCCCGGGGAAAAAACGTTGCCGAAGTTGCCCTGGGTTACGGCGAAGCCCAGGCCCGGCTTGAGGCGGAACGCTGTCTGGGCTGTAAGAACCAGCCCTGCGTAAAGGGCTGTCCCGTGGCGGTGCCCATACCGCAGTTTATCGTGGAAATCCAAAAGGGTGATTTTAAGGCGGCGGCGGATATCATCAAGGAAACGAACCTGCTTCCGGCGGTCTGCGGACGGGTCTGTCCCCAGGAAAAGCAGTGTCAGGCCGAATGTACCCTGGGGAAAATGCTGAAAAATGTTGAAAAAGCCGTGGCCATAGGACGGCTTGAACGCTTTGCCGCCGATTGGGAACGGGAAAACGGTAAAGTAAGCGTTCCGGCGCTGAAGCCCGCCACCGGCAAAAAAGTGGCCGTCATAGGCTCGGGCCCCGCTGGGCTCACCGTAGCCGCCGATACCGCCCGGGAGGGGCACGCCGTTACCATACTTGAGGCCTTCCATAAACCCGGGGGAGTCATGGTGTACGGCATCCCCGAATTCCGCCTTCCCAAGGCCATCGTTCAGGCGGAGGTGGATCTGCTCTCTAAAATGGGAGTAAAAATCGAAACGAATTTTCTTGCCGGCAGGACCGGTACGATTAAGGATATGTTTGACAAGGCCGGCAAGGATGAACTGCGAAACGGTTACGACGCGGTGTTTATCGGGGCCGGAGCGGGGCTGCCTAAGTTTTTGGGCTGCCCCGGCGAAAACCTTGTGGGGGTGATGAGCGCCAACGAGTACCTTACCCGGGCAAATCTGATGAAGGCCTACGACGCCGAAAAGGCCGCCACTCCCATGTACGTATCGAAGATCACCGCGGTTATCGGGGGCGGAAACGTGGCCATGGACGCTGCCCGCATGGCCCTGCGGCTCGGCTCGGAGGAGGTGCATGTCATTTACCGCCGGACCAGGGATGAAATGCCCGCCAGGGCCGAAGAGATAGAACATGCCGCCGAGGAGGGGATCATCTTTGATTTTCTGCGGAACCCCGTGCGTTTTATGGGGGATGATCAGGGCCGGGTAACGGGGATGGAACTCCTCAAATATGAATTGAGGGAAGCGGATGATTCGGGCCGCCGCAGTCCTGTGGCGCTTAAGGGTTCCGAATATGTCTATAACTGCGACACGGTGATCGTCGCCCTGGGGAACGAATCAAATCCCCTTCTTACCAGGACCACGGAAAATCTCCGGGCCGATAAAAAGGGCCGTATCATTGCGGACGAAAACCAGAAAACCAGCCTTGACAGGGTTTATGCCGGCGGCGATATTGTATTGGGGGCGGCCACGGTGATCCTCGCCATGGGAGAGGGACGGCGGGCGGCGGCGTCAATCAATGAAATACTTAAATGAGGAACAACATGAAGAGCCGCGTTAAAACCATCAACGCCGGGCAGCGCCTTCGCCGCCTTGCATTGGCGCTCCTGTTTATTACCGGCCTTCCGCTTTTTGCCCAAACCGGGGCGCAGCCGGGGGAGGGGCGCGCCAATATTCCGGACGCCCTGCAGAATTACCGCATCGGCCGCGATCTGGAAGGGCGTAACCGTATGGGCGAGGCAAATATCTACTATGCCGAAGCGGTCCGTATTTGTACCGATGAAATATCCCGTAATAATACCGGCATGGATTCCTACACCGTACTTACCTGGGCCCTGCTCAGGCAGAAAAGGTACGCCGAGGTGATACGGTGGGGCGAGCAGGCCCTGCAGTACGCCAACGATTACCGTATCATAGAAACCTTGGGGGAGGCGTACTTTTATATGAACGACTATGCCCATTCCCTTTCTTTAATTCAGCGCTATGTCCATGCCCTGCCCCGGGGAGACCGCGCTTCTACGGCTTACTTTTTTATGGGCGAGATCTACCGGAACCAGCGGAAGTATCTCCTCGCCGACGCCGCCTATACCACCGCGGTAACCCTGGAGAGCCGCATGCCTCTCTGGTGGTATAGGCTCGCTTCGGCCCGGGAATCCGCCGGGGAATACGCTTCGGCCATGGAGGCCTATGAAAAGGCCCTGTCCCTTAACTCCGGCTATAAGGAAGCTTCCGAAGGCCTGGAACGGGTACGGAGGCTTAACGCGATAAACGAAAGAAACGCCGCGTCCCAGGGCGGCGGTACATAAGCCGTCTTCTTTTCTTTATCCCTTTGCACGCCGTGTTCGCCGCCCTTCACTTTCAGCCCCGTTTTATGCTATCCTTCCGGGGTGAAAATCTCCCTAACCGGCATTAAACCGACGGGTAATCTCCATATCGGGAACTATTTCGGGGCGATCAAGCCGGCCCTGGAACTCACCAGGGAATACGACGCCCGGTACTTTATCGCCGACTACCATGCCCTCAATACGATGAGGGACCCGGCGGAACTTAAGTCCTGTATCAGAGAAGTCGCCGCGGGCTGGCTTGCCGCGGGACTTGACCCGGAAAAGGTTATCTTTTACCGCCAGTCCTCCATACCGGAGGTGTTCGAGCTTACCACCATGCTCATGGCCTTTACCGCTAAGGGGCTTATGAACCGGGCCCATGCCTACAAGGCGGCGGTGCAGGAAAACGCCGAAAAGGGGGATGATCCCGACGCCGGGGTCAATATGGGCCTCTTTACCTATCCGGTGCTTATGGCGGCGGACATCATACTTTTTGATTCCGATGTGGTCCCCGTGGGGAAAGATCAGGTTCAGCATATCGAGATGGCCCAGGACATAGCCCAGGCCGTTAACCATACCTACGGAGAGGAGGTCCTCAAGGTCCCCCAGGCGGCGGTACAGGAAGACGTGGCGGTGGTTCCCGGACTTGACGGACGGAAGATGAGCAAAAGCTACAACAACACCATACCCCTTTTTGTTCCCGAAAAACAGCTCCGTAAGCTTATCATGCGGATCGTAACCAATTCCCAAACGGTGGAGGAGCCTAAAGACCCCGTCTCAAGCCAGATCTTTCTGCTGTACAAACTTTTTTCTACCTCCGGGGAACAGCGGGACCTTGCCGCCCGGTACCGGGAAGGGGGCATGGGCTGGGGCGACGCAAAGGAAGAACTGTTCCGGGTGGTGAACAGGGAACTGGCCCCGGTGCGGGATCGTTTTAACAACATCATCGCCGATACCGCCGCCCTTGACCGCGTATTGGCCGCCGGGGCGGAAAAGGCCCGTCCCATCGCCGCCGCCACGGTAAAGCGGTTCCGTAAAGCCGCGGGCATTGAGTAACCGGGAAACGCCGGCAGCTAAGCTTCTCTCCGCTAAAAATTAGAGCCGCTTTTGGTGATCATCTCTTCATCCCTTTCGGTCAGGGGAATTTGTTTGCCCTTGGCGTCGTAAATGGTCATATCCAGCGCCAGGCCCCGCAGTTCCTGGACCAGCACGTTGAAAGATTCGGGGATGCCCGCCGTGGTGGAGGGCTCGCCCTTTACAATGGCCTCGTATATCTTGCTCCGCCCCGTCATGTCGTCGGATTTGATTGTCAGTAATTCCTGCAGGGTATTGGCCGCCCCGTAGGCTTCCAGGGCCCACACTTCCATTTCCCCCAGGCGCTGGCCGCCGAACTGGGCCTTGCCCCCCAGGGGCTGCTGGGTTACCAGGGAATAGGGTCCTGTGGACCGGGCGTGCATCTTATCGTCAACCAGGTGGTGGAGTTTGAGGAAGTAGATCACCCCGCAGAAGATGGGATTCACAAAGGGCTCGCCGGTCCGTCCGTCCCGGAGTACGGCCTTGCTGGTTACGGGAAGTCTCGCTTCTTTTAACTTCTGCTCAATGTCCTCCGTCGAGGGGGATTGAAATACCGGGGTGGAATACCATTCGTTCAGGGTACTGGCCGCCCAGCCAAGTTCGGTTTCAAGGAGCTGGCCTATGTTCATACGGGAGGGAACTCCCAGGGGGGTAAGGCAGATATCAAGGGGGGTGCCGTCTTCCATATAGGGCATATCCTCCTCAGGGAGTATGCGGGCAACCACGCCCTTATTACCGTGGCGTCCGGCCATCTTGTCCCCTTCCCGGAGCTTACGCTTAGTGGCGATAAGCACCTTCACCACCTCATCAACGCCGGGGTTAAGATCGTCCCCTTCGGAACGCTTGAGGCGCTGTATGTCGATGATAGTACCCTCGATACCGTGGGGCACCCGGAGGGAGGAATCCCGCACTTCCTTGGCTTTTTCGCCGAATATGGAATTGAGAAGTTTGAATTCCGGGGTTGTTTCGGTTTCGCTCTTGGGGGTTACCTTGCCCACCAGGATATCCGTGGAAAAAACCTTTGCGCCCACCCGGATAATTCCTTCGGCGTCCAGGTTATCCAGGCTTTTTTCCGCCGTATTGGGAATATCCCTGGTTATCTTTTCAGGCCCCAGCTTAGTCTCCCGTACCTCGGTGATAAATTCCTTGATATGGATGGAGGTAAACATATCATCCTTAACAACCCGCTGGGAAATAAGGATAGAGTCTTCATAGTTGTACCCGTTCCAGGGCATAAAGCCCACGAGTATGTTCCTTCCCAGGGCAAGTTCTCCGTCCCTGGTGGCCGGCCCGTCGGCGATTACCTGTCCGGCGGCGATCTTCTCGCCGAGCTTGACAATGGGCCTCTGGTTATAACAGGTATCCTGATTTGTCCTCTGGAATTTCACCAGACGGTACAGATCCATGCCTTCGGGGGTTGTCTGGAAACCGGGGTTCGCCTTGTTGTCGGGCTTAATGGTAATTTCACCCGAAGTAACCCGTATCACCGTTCCTCCCCGTTTTGCTTTTACCAAAACCCCCGAATCATAGGCGCATTTTCCTTCCATTCCGGTCCCTACCCTGGGGGCCTCGGGAAAGATCAGCGGTACCGCCTGACGCTGCATATTGGAACCCATAAGGGCCCGGTTCGCGTCGTCATGCTCCAAAAACGGAATAAGCGAAGCCGAAACGGAGATGATCTGCTTGGGGGATACGTCCATGTATTGAAGATCCTCAGGGGTCCTGGTGGTATAATCCCCCTGACGCCGGCAGGAAACCTGATCATCGGAAAAAGAACCGTTATCCCGGAGTTTGGCCGAAGCCTGAGCGATATAATAGCGGTCCTCGTCCATGGCGGAAAGATATTCAATCTTGGAAGTCGCCTTTCCATTGACGACCTTGCGGTAGGGAGTTTCCAGGAAACCGTATTCGTTCACCCTGGTATAATTTGCCAGGGAAACGATGAGGCCTATGTTCGGACCTTCAGGGGTCTCGATGGGGCACATACGCCCATAATGGGTATAATGCACATCCCGAACCTCGAAACCGGCCCTTTCCCGGGAAAGGCCGCCCGGCCCCAGCGCGTTAAGCCGCCGCTTGTGGGTCAGCTCCGCCAGGGGGTTAACCTGATCCATAAATTGGGAAAGCTGGCTTGAACCAAAAAATTCCTTAATCGCCGCCACCACGGGTTTAATCGAGATCAGATCCTGGGGTTTGATGGTGTCCGTTTCTTTAAGGCTCATCCGTTCCTTGGCGATACGCTCCATGCGGCTGAAGGCCACCTTCAGGGCGTTTGCCATCAGTTCGCCCACCGAGCGGACCCGGCGGTTACCCAGGTGATCGATGTCGTCGATTGCCTCGTCCCCCACGTAGACCTTAATCAGGTACTTCATCGTGGCAATCACATCCTGCCTGGTCAGGGTATGTTCTTCCAGGGGCTCGGCATAGTTGAATTTCTTGTTAAGCTTGTAGCGCCCCACCCGGCCTAAATCATAGCGGCGGCTGGTAAAGAACATTCCCAGCAGGTCCTTTTCGGCGGATTCTATGGTGATCGACTCGCCGGGCATGAGGACCGAATAAACCGCGGACAGCGCGTCTTCCCTGGAAGGTTCGTCCCGGCTTGCTTCGTCCTTGATAAATTTGATCCCCTCCCGCTCAAAACAATTGAGGAGCATAGGAGAATTAAGGGAATCGGGGGCTTCAAAGTTTATCAGCTCTATGGACTCTATTTCGTTGGCAAGAAGCTCATCCACATTGTGGGGATGGAGTTTTTCCCCCGTACGGTACAGTTTCTTCCGGCCCTCCCCTTCTCCGGCGTCGGATTCTTCCGCCTTTACCCAAACCGGTGAAGCCAAAACCCGACCGGTGATCTTTTCCCGGGTATCCTTTTCGTCGGTTATGTTGAAGGTTTCAACCGAATAAAAGGCCCGGATAATGTCTTCCCTGGTTTTATAACCCAGGGCGCGGAGAAAGATGGTCCCCAAAATGCGTTTTTTACGGTCTATCTTCGCATAGATAAGCTCGCGCTTCTGATCAATCTCAAACTCAAGCCATGAACCCCTATAGGGTATGATGCGGGAAGAAAAGATTCCCTTTTCGTGGCTGAAGATAACCCCCGGGGAACGGTGAATCTGTGAAACCACCACCCGCTCCGCGCCGTTTATGATGAAGGTCCCCCGCTCGCTCATGATCGGGATATCCCCCATATAGATGTCCTTCTGCCGGATTTCACCGATCTGCTGGAAGATCAGGTTGATCCGGGCCTTAAGGGGAAGGGCATAGGTAAGCCCCTTCTGCTTACAGTCCAGCTCGCCGAATTTGATATTATCTTCGTCCAGGCTATAGTACTCATATTCCAGTACCATATCCCCGCCGGGGCTCTCTATGGGAAAGGTGGATCTAAAAACTTCTTCGAGTCCTTGAACCTTGGGAGCTTCACCTGATTTGAGCCTTTCCCGCTGGAGAAAACGCTCATAGGAACAGGTTTGGATATCAATAAGATCAGGAAGTTCCATGACATCCTGAATATCCATCCCGACATAGGACCTCGCAGTTCCCTTTTTCGACTTTACCGTTCCCATTCATACCCCCTAAAAAAACAGATTGTTCCGTATGCGGGTAACAAGCCCGCCTGAGGCCAGGCTTGTTAATCTAACAAGGACTGCGCCGCTGCGGCGCAGTCCCGTTTTACTGAATCTCCACCGTACCGCCGGCTGCGGTGATGGTTGTCTTGATCTTATCGGCCTCTTCTTTGGTAATATTTTCCTTAAGCGTCTTGGGAGCGCCTTCGACAAGGTCCTTCGCTTCCTTAAGGCCCAGGCCGGTAACGGCCCTGACTTCCTTGATTACCGGAATTTTCTTGGTGTCGTCATAGGCTTTGAGGACCACGGTAAATTCGGTCTTTTCCTCGGCGGCTTCCGCCGGGGCCGCTCCGGGGGCCGCGCCCACAGCCGCCACCGCTACGGGGGCGGCGGCGGATACGCCGAATTTTTCCTCCATTGCCTTAACCAGTTCCGAAACTTCCAGAACCGTCATGGAAGCAACTGCCTCTAAAATCTCTTCTTTTGTGGCTGCCATTATCTTCTCCTTAACTGTTGTTACGGTCCTTATACAAGGCCCGCCCGGAAATTCCGGTTAATGCCCGACAGGGGACAGCTCGGATTGGCACCCAATCCATGAAGCCTGACGGACCTTAAGCGCAGGGGCGTACTGCCCTGCGGTTTAATTCAAAAAAACTACGCGTCCCCGGCCTTTTTATCCGCCACGGCCTTAAAGGTGCGGACCAGCCGGGCCGGTACATCATTCAGCGCCGCGGCAAGATTCCGTGCGGGACCGTTCATCACCGACATGAGCATGGAAATAAGTTCCAGCCTGCCGGGGAGTTTAGAGAAGGCCTCAATCTTGGGGGCGTCGTAAACCATATTTCCTACAAGGCCCCCCTTGATCTTGAGGGCCGGCGCTTCCCTGGTAAAATCCAGAAGCAGCTTTGCCACCTCGTTGGAATCCCTGGGGGCGATGGCTACCGCGGTGGGCCCCACAAAATAGGGGGATACATCCGGCGCCTTGAGCTCCTCAAAGGCAATACGGGCAAAGTTGTTTTTTACCACCTTAAAACGGGCTTCCTTGCCCCGGAGCTGCCTGCGCAGATTGGTGATCTGTTCCACCGTAAGCCCCCGGTAATCGGCAAAGATAAAATCCGGGGAGGAACTGAAATTCTCCTTGAGCTCCCCGATGGCCTTTATTTTATATTCCTGCTCTTTCCTAGCGACAATCGCCATTTTTCTTTCTCCTTATGTATAAGCCTGTTAAAACAGGCCCTCTGTTAATCCCCGTCCTTGACGGAAACCCACACGCCGGGTCCCATGGAGGATGCCACCGACACGGTTTTAATAAACTCGCCCTTCGCGTCGGCGGGTTTTTTCCGCCTTATCTCGGTAAGCACCGCGCGGACATTTTCCGCCATTTTATCGCTTTCCATGGAGACCTTACCCACCGCGATGTGTACCACGCCGGTTTTATCCGCCCTGAATTCAACGCGGCCCTTTTTCAGCTCCGACAGGGCGCCTTTCAGGTCGAAGGTAACCGTTCCGGTCTTGGGATTGGGCATAAGCCCCCTCCGCCCCAGAATCATACCGAGCTTTCCCACATCCTTCATCATATCGGGGGTCGCCACCGCCACATCAAAGTCAAGCCAGCCGCCCTTTATCTTTTCGATTAAATCGTCGGCCCCCACAAAGGCCGCTCCGGCTTCCTGGGCTTCCTTTTCTTTTTCGGGCTTGCAGAATACCAGTACCCGTTTTTCCCCTTTGAACTGATTGGGAAGCACCACCGTATCGCGGACGGTCTGGCTTTTTTTAAGGTTCACCTTGACCGAAAGATCAACGGTTTCATCAAACTTCGCAAAGGCCACGGTTTTAACCGTATCAAGGGCCGGTTTAAGATCGTAGAATACGGCGCTGTCGTACTTTTTGAGGGCTTCCTTGTACTTTTTTCCCCGTTTCATTTTTCCACCTCCACGCCCATGGAACGGGCCGTACCGGCGATGATCTTCATCGCCCCCTCGACATCATTGGCGGAAAGATCGGGCATTTTCAGCTTGGCAATTTCTTCAAGCTTTGCCCTGGGTATCTTACCCACCTTGGCCTTGTGGGGCTCGGGCGAACCCTTTTCCAGACTGATGGCCTTCTTGATAAGCACCGCCGCCGGAGGGGTTTTGAGGATGAAGGTGAAGGACTTATCGGCATACACGGTGATAAGCACCGGTATGATAAGTCCCGGTTCCATAGACTTCGTCCTGTCGTTAAACTGCTGGACGAACTGGGGGGCGCTGACGCCATGGGGCCCCAGGGCGGGACCCACAGGCGGGGCCGGAGTGGCCTTGCCTGCGGGGCACTGGAGCTTGATCAGGGCGGCAATTTTCTTCTTTGCCATGTAATTCTCCTTTGTAGTGGCGCGGCCCTCTAAGCGGAATTTTTAAGTCTTTTTTTCAAAAAAAGACTTAAAACCCGCGGTTTCCGAAAGGCCGCTGGCGAAGCGCCGGGCGCTTCTCCTACAATTTCTCTACCTGTAAAAGATCAACTTCCACCGGAGTGTTCCGGCCGAAGATTCCAACCATTACCTTGAGCTTGTTCTTTTCCTGGTTAACCTCTTCAATGGTCCCCGTAAAGGACTCAAAAGGACCGTCGACGATCTTAACCTGTTCACCGGGGTTAAAGCTCTGCCGGGCCCGGGCGGACTTTTCGCCCCTAATCTCCCCGGTCTTCTGCAGTATGCCCCTGGCTTCATCCCCCGAAAGGGGCTGGGGCCTTTTATCCGCCGGGGTACCCACAAAACCGGTAACCCCCTGGATTTTCTTTATTTTCGAGCAGGTTTCCTTCCATTCCAAACTGGGAATATCCATTTCCAGCAGTACATAGCCGGGGAGATACTTACGGGTCTGGGTACGTTTTTTCCCGTCCCGAACTTCCACCACCTCTTCCTGGGGTATCTTGATATCCTTAACCACTTCCTTGTCCAGATCCCCGGATTCGATCATGAGGCGGATTATTTTCTCGATTTTGTTCTCATAACCCGAATAGGTATGAAGGACATACCAGCCTGCTGCCATGGTTTACCTTTTATCCAAAAATTTTCCGTACCCCGGAAATGAGCAGAAAATCGACCAAACCGAGAACAGCGGCAATAATGACGGTGGAAACGAGGACCACCGCCACGGAACTGACCACATCGTCCCTGCTGGGCCAAACAACCTTGCGGAGTTCAGCGTAGGATTCCCTAAAAAACTGTATAACCTTTCCCATACTCCCTCACTTTGCCCTTCCAGCTCCATTCCCTTACTTCAGGCGCAGTAGGCTTCGAACCCACGACCTGCGGTTTTGGAGACCGCCGCTCTACCAACTGAGCTATACGCCTAGTTTTTATCCTCTACTTTATTTTAGTCTCTTTGTGCAGGGTATGCTTCCTGTCAAAGGGGCAGTATTTTTTAAATTCAAGCTTCTCCTGGGTATTACGCCGGTTTTTGCTGGTTGTATAGTTTTTCCGTTTGCATTCGGTACACTGCAGAGCGATAAGTTCCACAGCGGTCTT
>JAISRD010000109.1 GCA_031273835.1 Treponema sp.
CGTTGCCGTGCCAGCTCGTGGAATACTTTCCCAAGGTATTTTGCCACTCCGCCATATAATTTCTTCTGCCGACATTTCGGTATCCATACTATATGGTACTTGACCCAGGTTCCGAAGCACTCTAGAATTCGTCTATGAAAGAGTACCGCGCCGTACGAACAATTATCTTTATCTACGACTGTTCCCGCCTTCTGTTCTTACTCAGCCTGATTTCCGCTTTCCTTTTCGTTAATCCCGCGGGTCCGGCGGGAATGTTCCGGGGTTCTCCGGGTATTATGGGCCTCAGTTTTCCCTTCTTGGTCTATGCCGCCCCCAATGCCCTTTTCCCCCTGATGTCCTTCTTTTTGATGGTCCGTTTTGAACTATCTAAAGCCTATATCCCCCTCTACATAACCGGAAAGCTCATTGTCCTGTCCGCCGCTGCGGTGTGGTTCTTTTTTGTCCTTACCAGGACAAAAGAGCTGCCCCGGACGGCGCTGCCGGTATTTATGATGGGCGCGGCGGATCTCGGTTCCGTCCTGGGTATGTCCTTGCTTGGGGAAGCCGGCCTGCGGCAAAACGCCGGGGCTTTACGGGCCGAAGACGTGGGGGAGGGACCTTTGGACAGAGCCTCCGGCACGGTCGGACAGGCGGGGGGTGAATAATGCGGATACTTCCGATTGCCAGCGGTAAGGGCGGGGTGGGAAAATCCCTGGTGGCGGCGAATTTGGCTGTCGCCTTTGCCCAAGCGGGCCGGCGGGTGGTACTGGCCGACCTGGACCTGGGGGCGTCGAATCTTCACATAGCCCTGGGTTTCCAGTCCCCCACGGCGAAGGGTATAGGGAGTTTCCTCAACAATACCAAATCGGATTTTTCCCAGGTACTGAACAGGACCGACATACGGGGCCTCCGCTTTATACCGGG
Source organism: Treponema sp. (assembly GCA_031273835.1). Classification (GTDB taxonomy): domain Bacteria; phylum Spirochaetota; class Spirochaetia; order Treponematales; family Breznakiellaceae; genus JAISRD01. Next base: position 904 of record JAISRD010000109.1, read on the forward strand.
GGATCAGGAGATGCCCGGTATGGCGAACCTTAAGAGCTTTCAGCGCAATGCCCTGGTCAGGCGCTTTCAGTCCCTTTCGGCGGATACGGATATACTGATCCTCGATCTGGGAGCGGGAACCCATCAGTCCATATTGGACTTCTTCCTCCTTTCCGGCCAGGGCATAGTGGTCAGTTCCCCGGCGGTTACGGCGGTGCTGAACGCCTATGTGTTCTTAAAGAATACCGTATTCCGCCTGATGTACACGCTGTTCAAAAAGGGGACCGAGGCGTACAATTACCTTGAACGGGTCCGCAGGGATAGTACGGCAAATCAGCATTTGTACATCCCCCAGATGCTCAGGGAAATTGCCCTTATCGATCCCGAATCGTACCGGAACTATATGACGGCGACAAAACATTTCCACCCCAGGCTTATTATGAATATGATCGATGATCCAAAGGACGCCGATACCGCCATGAAGATACGCCGTTCCTGCGAAGAGTACCTGGACATCAAGGTGGAACACCTGGGGGTAATGTACCGCGATACCGTTCAGGAAACGGCCCTTTCTTCCCGGCTTCCGGTGGTGCTCTATAAACCCCAGGCGGTAATTTCCCAGGCCCTGTACCGCATTGCGGATAAGATACTTGATTCCGGCGAAGAAGATTTTACCCTTACCGATCAGGACGTGGACGACAGCTTCCAGGAAGCGAGCATTGAGGCGGAGATCGACTTTGAGAACAAAATGGAATACGTGGAAGAACTGCTTCATTCCGGCGCGCTGACCCAGGGAGATCTGCTTGAAACGATCAAGTCCCAGCAGTTTGAACTAAGCAAGCTGAAAAAAGAAAATAACTTCCTAAAACACAAGCTGACCCAGGCGGTTTCTAAAGGGTTTAAGATTTAGGGGAAATTATGGCGATCATCGCAACAGGAAACGCAGCGATTGTCATAAACGAGGAAGAAACCGAAGCCAAACTGGTCTTTACCCCCGGCGCGGAGGGTTTAGGCTGGGATGTGGACGCGGTGATTAAACTCGCCAGGGAACAAAACCTGTCTCCCCTGCCCGATCCCTCCGTTCTGGAAAAATTTATACAGAAAGCCGCCCGGGCAAAGGCCCCCATGGAAACGGTCATTGCGGAGGGGGATGCTCCGGAGCCCGCCGGGGCGGAAAGGATAAACTGGGAAACCCTGGCCATACCCGGAGATATTGCGGACTTCCGGGAAGAGACCCTGGCAAAAGCCCGGGGGCCCGAACTTTTCCGCATCCGCACCGAAAAGGTAAAGCGGGATACCCTGGTCAAAAAACCGGGAAAATTCCCCTTCATGCCCGCCAGGGAAGAAATCGTTACCCTCTGGGATAAAAAGGAAATCAGGGAAGAAGTAACCGTAGATCCCGCGTATCAGGACCTGCGTTATGCCGGGAGGAACCGCAGGCTGGGAAGCGCCGTTCCCCCTAAACCGGGTAAGCCGGGAAAAAACGTATTCGGCAGGCCCATAGTCCCGCCCATCCTTGAGGACCCGAATTTTTATCTGGGCAGGGGGATACGGCGGGAAAAGGCCGAACTGCGTTCGGAGTACCCGGGTTTTATACGCATAGGGCCGAATTGGGCCGACATCGTCCCCCTGGCAAAACCGGAATGGGAGATCGCCGCCGGTTCCGACGGGATCACGCTCTTCCTGCAGTTCTTCCCCGGGGACCCCCGTTTTCCAATCCCTAAGGGCGAGGACATTATCGGAGAAGCAAAGAACCTGGGAGCCGACGGAGAAGCGCTGATAGGGGCCGGTGAAATTGACAGGGCCATCGCGGATTCAATAAAAAAGCGCAGGGGGTTTTCCGGTTTTTCCCTTTTTACCGTACAGGAAGCCATGGCCAGGGTGGATGTCTCCGGGGATGCCCTCAAGGCGGAACTGTACCTCCGCAAGGGCGTCGCCGGCGCACGGCCCCTGGAAATGAAAGCCGTCTCCCAGGCTGTCAGGGACTCCAAGGTTCAGGGCTTTAACGCGGAAAACTTAAGGACGGCAATCCGTGCCTTTATGGAGGGAAAGACCGCCGCCATGGTTTATACCCTGGCGGAAGGAAAGGCCGCCGTCAGGGGGACGGACAAGGAAGTACAGCTTATTGCCCGGCCCCTGGAAGAGGAGCGTAAAACCCTTCTGCTAAACCGGCTTAAGGAAATGAAGCTTGGGGACGGTATTTCCCGGGGTTTCCCCGCCGGTTTTCCCATCGGTTTTCCTGTCAATGAGGCGGAACAGCTCTGCGTCGTTGAAAGGGGGATGAAACTTGCCCAGGTTACCCAGCCCCCGAAGGGCGAAGCGGGACATGACGTTTACGGCCGCCCTATACCGGGACTCCCCGGCAACGACCCGGAACTAAAGCTCTTTCGGGGCCTCCGTCTGCAGGATTCCGCTATTATAGCGGACCAGAGCGGGCTCTTACTGGTAAAGGGGAGCGGCAAGGTTTTCTGGGGCGCCGTCGTCGATTACCGGGACGCCGGGGTAAAGGCGCTTATTTCGGAGAACGCCATGGAAGCCTCGGCGGAGATACTCCGGGGCCTGGGACCGGGCCTGCCCCTTACCAGGGAACTGGTACTGCGGGCTCTGGCCGAAGCGGGGGTTGTAAAGGGAATCGACGACGAGGCGGTGGATACCGCGTGCAAATTAGCGGACCTCAAGGGCAGGACAACCCAGGTACTTGCCCGTGGGGAGCCGCCCCTTGCCGCGGGGGGCATGGCGGTAAAGTGGCTGCTCCCCGTTAAACCCGGAACCGGGTACCCTGTTTCCCAGGGCGCCGCCCTGGCTGAATTAAGCGAGGCAAAGGAAAGCAGGGAGGGCTTCGACGTAAGCGGCAGAGTCCTGTCCGCCGAAGAGGGGAAAGCCCTTAGCTGGGATAAATCAATACTGGTTAAAGAAAGCGGAGGGGGCAAAAAACTGTTTGCCGGCCTGGGGGGAGAACTCCTTTTCGACGGTTCATCCCTTTCAATCAACAGCCTCAAGGGGATCAAGGGCGATGTGGGGGAAGCCACGGGGAACATCAGGTTTTCCGGGGAAGTACGGATCACCGGAAAGGTTCAAAGGGGATTCAGCGTAATCGGGGGAAGGGACGTAACGGTCGGGGGCAGCGCCGAGGCCGCCCTGATCTCCTCGGGGGGCAGGGCGCTGATCCTCCAGGGCGTCAACGGCGGGGGAAAGGGAATTATCCGGGGACGTACCATTGAAACGGCCTTTGCGGAAAGGGCGACCCTCCTTGCCGCGGAGGACGTTAAAGTGATAAAGCGCTGTATTTCCTGCAACATCAAAACCAACGGCAGGCTGCTCTTAACCGGCGAAAAAGGGATGTTGAGCGGCGGAAGCTGCAAGGCCCGGCGGGGCGTACAGGCCGCCCAGTTAGGCGCGGAAGAGAGGATACGCACGGAAATCTCCTTTGGACAGGATTACCTTATCAAGGATCAAATAGAGGCGGCGGAACGGGACCTGGAAAAGGCCAGGGCCGCCCTTGCGGAAATCGAAAGGACCCAGGCTTCTCTTGGAAGCCCGGGCTCCAACGGAAACCCGCTTCCGGCGCCGGAAACAAAGCTCGCGGCGCTCAGGACGGAAAAACTGCGCTGCCTCAAGCTGATCGAGCAGATCAGCCTCAGGATCTTTACCCTCAGGGAAAAATTTGAGGAACACCACGATTCGGAGATCCGCATCAACGGGGCCGTGTATCCGGGGGTGGTCATGGAAAGCCACGATCGGTATTATGAAATTACCGAAAAAAGACAGGGTGCGGTGTTTTACTTTAACCGTGAAACAGGACGCATTATGGAGGGGAACGCCTAATGCCGCTTTTTGTAGATTTTCCGTCATGGCTGAAACCACAGATTGTTCCCTTTCTTCCAATCCGCTGGTACGGTCTTATGTATATCGTGGCCTTCGGCATCGCCTGGCTGGTCTACCGTAAACAGGTTGCGGAACGGCGCTTTCCCATAACGGAAAACCAGCTTTCGGGGCTTTTTTTCTGGGGCATCCTGGCCCTGGTGGCGGGGGCCCGGATCTTTGCCGCCCTGGTATACGAAACCAGCAGCATCTACCGTGAAAAACCCTACCTTATCTTCTGGCCCTTCAGGAACGGCGCCTTTACCGGCCTTCTGGGAATGAGCTACCACGGCGGCGTTATCGGAGGCCTCCTGGCAATCGTCATTTATTCCGTGGTACACGATCTTGATATACGGGAAACCGGGGACATGTTTGCCGCTTCCATACCCTTGGGCTATACGGCGGGACGGCTGGGTAACTTTATCAACGGAGAACTATACGGTCGGGTTACGTCCTCCCCCCTGGGGATGATCTTTCCCGCGGCGGAATCCTTCTCCCCCAATGAAAGCTGGGTCAGGGAAATCGCCGGAAAATGCGGCATAGCCCTTTCCGGGGGTCCCGTCAACCTGCCCCGCCACCCCTCGCAGCTCTACGAAGCCCTCTTTGAGGGAATAGTGCTCTGGGCGCTTATCTGGCTCTTGCGGAACAAAAAACCCTTTAAGGGTTTCCTCGTGGGGCTTTACCTAATAGGATACGGATTGTTCCGCTTCGTCATTGAGTATTTCCGTGAGCCCGACGCGGACCTGGGCTACCGCATTGAATTGGTCAGAACCGGAGCGCCCCCGGCGCTCTTTGCGTCCCCCTGGAATTTCTCCACCGGCCAGGTTCTCTGCTTTGCCATGATCCTCGCGGGAGTTCTATGGCTGCTCTTTATGCAGCGCCTGCCCGGCAGGGAGCCGGTACGGGTTTACGGCGAGGAAAAGAGCGAAGACGAAAAAAAGGCGGAGGAGCAGAAAAACAGGCGGAAACTGCGGAAAAAACTACGGGCTTAACGGCTTTTTCACCGCCTTAAGAGAAGACCCTTACGAGTCCTCTGTTTCCAAAACGGCTTTTACCCGCTTGATCAGGGCTTCGGGAATATAGGGTTTTACGATGTAACCCTCGGCGCCGAATTCCACCGCCTGATCGATAAACTGGGGATTGGCGTGGGAAGTAACAAAAATAACCGGTATATCGCTGTATTCAGGGTTCTGCCGCAGCAGCCTGGTAAATTCAAACCCGGTCATTTCGGGCATTTCAATATCCAGAAGTATCAGTTCCGGCTTAAAGTGGCTGAGCATGTCCAGGGCTATGGCGGCCGACTTGGCAAGCCGTACATCGTATTCCTGCTGTAATATGGTCCTCACCGTGGTAAGACCCACTGCCATATCATCCACCGCAAGTATAATTTTCTTCGAATCAGCCATACCAAAGATTATACCACCACCGGGAAGGCTATACAAGGATAATCAATTATTTTATCCTTGCGGTATGCGCTATCACAGTACCAGAAGGGGATCGCCCGCGGCGGATTTTGCCGGCGCGGCCCTCACGGGACTTGCCCCGGACGGAGGCCTCTATATACCCGAAGAAATACCCCGGTACAGGGATGCGGTAAAAAGATCCCTCGGGGCCATGGATTTTCATGAAACCGCCTTTGAAACCATACGCCCCTATGTGGCCGGCGTGATACCCGATCCAGCGCTGGAGGACATGATAAGAGGGGCCTTCCCCTTTACGGCCCCCCTGGTATCCGCGCTCTCCCCGGCGGGGGCGGACCGGCCCGTACTGGAATTATTTCACGGCCCCACCGCGGCCTTCAAGGATTTCGGCGCCCGATTCATGGCCCGGTCTTTTTCATACCTCCGCAGGGGGGAAGAAAAAACCCTCCGTATCCTGGCGGCCACTTCAGGCGACACCGGCGGGGCCGTGGCGGACGGTTTTTACGGGGTCCAGGGCATCGCCGTTACCGTCCTCTACCCCAAGGGCAGGGTATCGGAACTACAGGAAAAACAGATAGCCGGCCTGGGGGGGAATATCTCCGCCCTGGCCGTGGAGGGCAGTTTCGACGACTGCCAGGGACTGGTAAAAGCGGCCTTCAGGGACCGGGCCCTTACGGAGCGGCTTGCCCTTTCTTCGGCCAATTCGATCAACATAGCCCGCCTCATCCCCCAGGCGGTATACTACGCCGCCGCGGCCGGCAGGGCGGCGGCGGGGAAAAGGGACCCCGACGGCGAAGCCACCCCCCGCTGTCAGGCGGGCTCCGGCGCGCCCCGCAAAACGGCGGGGGGGCCGGCCTCTTTCTGCGTCCCCTGCGGCAACTTCGGGAACCTCACCGCAGGGCTCTACGCCAGGGCCATGGGGGCCCCCATCGCGGACTTTATCGCCGCCACCAACATAAACAAAACAATACCGGATTACCTTGAAAGCGGGGAATACAAAACCCGGCCCTCCCGGCCGACCATCTCCAACGCCATGGACGTGGGGGCCCCCAGCAACTTCGAGCGCATGTCCGCCCACTGGAGCTATGAGGAAATGCGGGGGATGATCCGGGGCTGTTCGGTGAGCGATGACGAAACCCGCGGTACCATCGCCGCCGTCCGCCGCGATTTCGGTTATTACCTTGATCCCCACGGGGCGGTGGGCTGGACCGCGGCGGAAAAGCTTGCGGGCGCAGGCGGACGGAAAGCGGGAGCGGAGGGCCCTTGGCCCGTGGTACTGGCAACCGCCCATCCGGCAAAATTCGCCGAAACCGTGGAAAGCCTTACCGGGCCCGTCCCCGTTCCGGAGTCGATACGCCGGGCCATGGTACGCAGAGCGGATGCCAAAACAATTCCCGCCGAACTTGACGCCCTGCGGGATTTTCTCTTAGCCTGACGGGGCTTTCACACTGGGAATATCCCCATTGAGCTGTTTACACGCCCAATCTTTTATCAATCCGCTTTCTAAGATCAATCTTCCATTTGGCAACAAGTTTAGCCTTGGCTCCGCTTTGGATATCGATATTATAACCGGTCCCCGCTAAAGTCACGTCAACCTTGACAATGTATTTACCGTACACCGCGTCGCCGTGAACTTTATTGCCCTGTCTTTCCACCACAGGCCCATACCGTTTGAAATACGCGAGTATTTCCCGCTCAGCGGCTTCAAGAATTTCTCTCTGGTTTCCGGACGCCGCCGCCGACGCGCCGCCCCTGCGCCCCATTAAATTAGCCACCGTCGTATCATTTAATACGGTTTCGTTGAACATCAGCCTGATGGCGGCGGTCTCTACTTCGATCACCTTGATACGTAGCCGGTAATTATCATCCGCCTGATCAAAAGTTCCTGTAACGATATATTGGGCCCCCAGCTTTTTCCCGGCCCGCGCGGCGGATCTGTCGCTTACCCCGCTGGAACTCTGGTATTCAAGTTCCTCGGCAATCAAATCAAGTTCTTCCCTTTCGACCACGGTCACATAGCTTCCGTTGACAATTTCCGCCATCAACTCTTCCAGGATATAATCGCTTAAACGACCGGAACGTGAACTAATATCCAGTATCGCCAGCTTGCTGTTCCGCCTAACCTTTCCCTGAATCTCACCGGCCGCTTCAATAATTGCGTCGCCGAGCGGTACGGCTTCCTGGGCCGTCAGAATACCGGCGACAAGCAAACCAAGAACCGGAAAAATAACTCTTTTCATAAACCTACCTCCTGTATACTATTGTATTCACTATACGCTTATATTATAAGACACAGGAAGGTATAATTGTCAATATATGAGGTAGTTCCTGTGAGGCGGTTCTGAAATCCGGCATTTCGGAAGCGGCTCATGTGTCAAAGACGCGACAGGGTGTTCTTTTTGAGATTGGCAATCCATTTACCCAGATAATCGGCGCTCACATCCGACGTTACCGCAATGCGGTATCCGCCATCAGTGGTAATCTCCACTTTTACCGCATAGCGCCCGAATTGGGCGGTAACGACGGCATGGCTGCCGTC
>JAISRD010000125.1 GCA_031273835.1 Treponema sp.
GGAAGGCGAGGATGCCGACGGACGTTGCCTTCGGGAAGCTTACCGTGGTCAGGGCGGCGGTACAGTCCGCGAAGGCCCAATCACCGATGGCGGTAACGTTCCTTCCCGAAATTTCCGTAAGGGCGGTAAAATGTTTAAAGGTAGGATTATAGGTATCCCCCCTTTGTATGCCCTGCGCCGTGTCGGGCAGGATGAGGGACACGATTTTATCCTTGCCGGTACTGACGGTATCATCAGCGTCGAATACCCCGTTCATGCCGGTCATGCTGCAGGCGGAAAGATCCAGGGCGACATATTTGCCCGCGCTTTGTAACACATCGATCAGGGCCATCCCGCTGTTGATCCCGATATCGACGGTTATTGCCAGGGGGACGGGGTCGGCGGCGCTTGCGCCTCCCGGGGCGTTGGTAAGGAGCGCCGCAATCTCGCTCAGCGTCTGCGACCATTGGGCGGTAAAGGTAGCGTCGGCCGTTACCGTATAGGAGGCTCCGGCCCCGTAGCAGAGGCCGCCGCTTTTCCAGGTGATAAGGGCCCGGTTTTCGCTCTGGGTCATGCTCCCCTTTTGGGGCAGGGTGATGGCAGTACCGGCACGTACGGTTTGGCTTGACGGGGCGGCGGCGCCGCCGACCCCGGCGTTGTAGCTGACGGTGTAGTAGACGGCGGGTCCGGCGGGTCCGCCCTCTGCGTCTCCGCAGGCGGCGAACATAAGGGAGATGAAACTAAAAAGACCGAAGATAGTTAAAAGAACGGGGAGGGAAAGGGCGGAGGCCCGGGGGATTTTATATCCTAGTAAACCTATCGGGGGGGGGGGGGGGGGGGGTTAGGGGCCACAAACATTCCGGGGTTTGGACAAACGGCTATGCCGGGTTTTACGGTTTTTTGGGAAGCAAAACACCATGGGCCGGAAACGGCGCCCCTTTTTTTACGCGCATTTTCCATGTTTTTCTCCTTAATTAAGCAGATGTATTTGTTTGCCGGTAAAGCCGGGTAACCCGCACAGTATAACATAGGCTGTGAAATATGGAAAGCTTTTTTTCGGCATGTCACGCAGGGTAGTAAAACCGCCTTAAACGGGTATAATGGGGCCATGAAAATACCGGCGCCTCAGGCGAATTTCCGCCCTTATTTGGGTATTACCCTGCTTATCGGCTTTGGTTTCTTTACCATGGGCCTTATGGACCCCCTCTACGATACCTATGTGCCCCTCTTTTTACGGCGTTACCTTAGTTCCAATACCGCCGTGGGAGCCCTGATGACCCTGGACAATCTGCTCCAAATTATCCTGATACCGGTTGTTGCCGTATGGTCCGACAGGACAAGGACCAGGCTTGGAAGGCGTATGCCCTTTATTGTGGTCATGCTCCCCATTTCGGCGCTGTTTTTCAGCCTGATCCCCTCCATGGCGGCTCTTTCGCTGGCGGCCCTTATCGGAATAATCTTTATCTTCAATGTATTCAAGACCGCCGTGCGGGGCCCCGTGGTGGCCCTGATGCCCGATACGGTACCGGCGGATTACCGTTCGGAGGCTAACGGGATTATCAATATGATGGGCGGCTTCGGCCTCCTGGTAAGCACCCTTTTCCTGGCAAGGTTAATGAATATAAACGGGTTCCTGTCCAAGGGCTTCCTGGTTCAGGGTTCCCTGCCCTTCGGCCTGGCGGGGCTCTGTATATTGGCGGCGGTCCTTGTTTTGCTGGTCTTTGTACGGGAAAAAACCCCCGGCGGGGACGGCGGGGAAAAAAGGGTCCCCGTCATGGCCTCCCTGAAACAGGTTTTCTCGGGGGAATCAAAAAACAGCGTGGGCCGTATATTGATTTCCCTCTTCTTCTGGTTCACCGCCTATGAGGGAATTAAGCCCTTCCTGGGGCTCTTTCTTGTGGAGTATGTGGGAGTCGATGAGGGAAGCGCCGCCTTAGCCCAGGGGGCGGCGGGTATTTCCAGCGTTATCCTGGCGGTCCCGTCCGGATACCTGGCTCATAAAATAGGGAGAAAGCGTTTTATCCGTATCTGCCTGGCCGTACTGGCGGCCATACTGGTCCTTATCCCCCTAAGCGGGCTCCTTACCGGGTCCCTGCCGCTGACGGGGCGGCTGGCCGTATTCCTGGGCCTGATGTTCTTTTACGGGATTTTCTGGATAGGCGTGGTGGTCAATTCTTTCCCCATGCTCTGGCAGATGGCCGGGTTCGACACCATGGGGGTTTATACGGGCCTCTACTATACCTTCAGCCAGGGAGCGGCCATTCTTGCCCCGCCCGTTACCGGGGCGGTCATTGATCTTGCGGGCTATCCGGGGCTTTTTATCTTCGGCGGGGCGGCCATGCTGGCGGCCTGGTTTATCATGGGGGGCGTACGCCTGGGAGAAGCGGAAACGGCATAAGCCCGGTACATTGTAAACTGAGGCGCGGTTCCAAAATGTCAGATTTTGGAACCGCCTCAAGTCTGAATCGGTGATTTTGACATCAAATCAAGTCCGCTTTTTTCTTTTCCTGTTTTAACCGAAAAGCGCCGGAACGCCGGTCCTGACTACTTGACATAAATGTTAGTCCCCACTATCTTGAATATGTTACCCATAACTAACTAAGGAGCTTGATTTGTATAAAAAGTTAGCGCTGCCTGTTTTGATAGTGTTTTTCTGCGTCCTCTCCGTCCCGCGGTCCGCGGCGCGGGACGAGGCCGGGGCCTGGGAGCTTGTGGAAAGGGAGATGCGCCTTCTTATCAGCGAATCCTACTATCGTTTTGTGGCGGGGGATATTGAGGGCGCCAGGGATCTGGTGAATAAGGCCTATACGGGCTATTACAAGGGCTTGGACTTTGAACGGAACGTAAAATCCCTTATTTCCGAGGCCAGGGCTCAGAATATTGACGAACGCTTTGAGTACGTTAACGAGGCCCTGGGGTCCGGTAAATCCCAGCAGGAGATGCGGGACGATATTAACCAGTTGAACTACCTTCTCCGCGTAAGCGCCCGCCGGCTGGACGGAAAAGAGGAGCCCGTGGCATCGACGAGAAACTGGACCAAAACGGCGGACGAGATGGCGGCTGTTTTAAGCAGGGCCTACGATATGTACGCCGCCGGGGACAGCAAGGGTGCCAAGGATCAGGTGGATGTTGCGTATTTTCAATACTATGAAAAAGTGGGCTTTGAAAAAACGGTGATGAGCCGGATTTCCGGCGAGCGGGCCAGTACGGTAGAGTACCAGTTCAGTACGGTGAAGAAGCTCATCACCCGGGGGGACCCGCAGCCGGAGGTCAAGAAGGGCCTTGATACCCTGACAAACTACCTGAAGGAAGACGCCGCCCAGCTGGACAGCAGGGTGGAAAGCGCCGTGGGGGTGTTTCTGGGTTCCCTGCTGATCATCGTCAGGGAGGGTTTCGAGGCGATCCTCATCGTGGGGGCCATCATCGCCTACCTTCTTAAAAGCGGAAACAAGAAGAGTACCCCTCCGGTGTACTGGGGTTCCCTCATCGCCCTGGTCCTCAGCGTGGCCATGGCCTGGGTCCTCAACGCCCTGACCAGTACCGCCAGCGGCCGGAACCAGGAAATCATCGAAGGGGGCACCATGCTTCTGGCGGTGCTGGTGCTGTTCTACGTCAGCAACTGGATGGTATCCAAGGCCGAGGCGGAAGCGTGGAGCGGCTACATCGAAGGGAAGGTCAAAGCCTCAATTACCCGGGGCAGTATGTTCTCCCTGGCCTTCGCGGCCTTCCTCGCGGTATTCCGGGAAGGGGCGGAGACTATCCTCTTCTACCAGGCCCTCCTGGCGGGAAATCAGAATTATATCAACATGATCTGGGTGGGCCTGGCCGTCGGCGCCGTGCTGCTGGTGATCATCTATATGCTTATCCGTTTCCTCAGTATCAAGCTGCCCTTAAAGCCCTTCTTCCTGGGGACCAGTATCCTGCTCTTCGCCATGTCGGTGGCCTTTACCGGATCGGGGATCAAGGAGCTGCAGGAGGGCAATGTGATCCCCGTTACCATGCTGCCCTTCAATTTTATCACTGTCGACATACTGGGTATCTATCCCACCCTGGAAACCCTGATCCCCCAGATAATACTGCTGGGGATAACCATAGCCGCCTTTGTGATTCAGCTCAGGCGGAACGCGAAAAAAGCGGTTCCGCGGACGGCCTAATGGCCTTGAGGACTTCAAAATGGTACTAAACTCGAGTTCGTGTGACTTGAGAAAAAAAACAAGAGGAGTTTTATGATGAAAATCAAAAAACTGATGTTTCTACTTTTAGCCGGGATATTCGTGTTCGCCCTTGCCGGATGCGGAAATCAAGCGGCCCGGCCCGCCGATACCGCCGCCGCGGCGGACGAAGCGGCGCCAAGCCCCGTGGAAGAAACGGCGGGCTTTGAAGAGTTCCCCATCGGGGACGATATTGAGCTGGGCCCCCTTAACGTGGCGGGGGTGTACTTCCAGCCGGTGGATATGCTGCCCGTGGGCAACAGTCTGCCCGCCGCCCAGGCGGATATGCACATGGAGGCGGATATTTCCGCCCTGGACAACGAACTGGGTTACGGGGTCGGCGACTTTGTCCCCTACCTGACCGTTCAGTACCAGATCTCCAAGAGCGACGGCTCCTGGAACACCGAGGGGACCTTTATGCCCATGAACGCCAGCGACGGCCCCCATTACGGCGCGAACCTCAAGCTTGACGGCGCGGGCACCTACAAGGTACGCTTTATCATTCAGAACCCGGAAACCCAGGGTTATCTGCTCCATGTGGATCAGGAAACCGGCGTTCCCGGCCGCTTCTGGAATCAACCCCTGGCGGCCGAATGGGACTTTGATTTCGTCCCCCGGGTCTGGTAGGAAGGGTCTTAAACCGCGGACGGCACGGATTAAAAGCCCGTGTCGGTCCGGGGTTTATTCAAATCGATAATATGCTGAAGTATTTCATCCAGGTTATACAGAATCTCTTAAGCGCCGCTGTTCTGACCGCCCTGTTATCCTCATTGGCAGATAAGACGGACGAGGGGAAGGGAAGGCGGCGCTTTCTTTTCTGGGGCGCCGGGGCGGTGCTCGCGGCCCTGGCGGTGGCCGTTCTGCGGCGGACGACCCGGCTTATCAACCGGGAATTCCTCAACACCGGGATCCTTTTGCCGGCCATACTCCTTGGGTTGTTTTTTATCCTCCTGCTCCGGCTTTCAGGGGGGAAAAGAGAAGGGGCGAAAACCGGGGGCCTTGAAAGAATATCTGAATGGACAAGCCCCGTTCTTGCTTTTCTCCTGCTCTTTTACGCCCTGCCCACCGTCTTTCTCTATCCCCCGGAATTTCTTTTGCCGGGCCAGAGCGTATTAAGCACCGATTTTCTTTACAAGCTGATCGGATACCTCGCGGGCCTCGTCTTTGTGGCGCTCATCTCCTTCGCCCTCTTTGAATCCGCCGGGGGCCTCCCCCTTTCCGTCATAAAAATAACCCTCGGCGCCTCCCTCGCGGTAAACCTGGTAAACCAGGCTTCGGTGATCATGCAGTTCCTCCTGGCCCGGCGCTTTATCTCCCTGCCCCGCCGGCTATTCAGGATCATGGTA
>JAISRD010000171.1 GCA_031273835.1 Treponema sp.
AGGGGTATGAAAGTACAGTTGGTCCCGTCATAGTGGAGTTCCCCTATCCTTTGCGGAACGGGTACCAGGAAAATAAGAAAATCAGAATTCCCCCCCCCCACCGAATAGGAATTTCCCGGTTTGAGGGCATGTATGTTTCTTCTGCCTATAGCGGTGTTCTGATCTTCCACAAAGAAGTTCACCAGGGGAGGCGTGGAAAGGGTCTGATCGGGCTCTTCCTCTTTACGGCTCGGCTGGGGGCCCGCCTGTGAGGCCGTTCTGCGGTGTTCCGCGAAACTGCTCAGCAGTTCCGCGCCCTCGGAGGCTTTCCTGAGGTTTTTACTCCGGTTTTCCTCAACCGCCGGGAAAGTATCCGCAGCCCGGTTTGGGGCTGAGGGCGGAACCGGGGTCCGGCCCGGCGATGACTGAAGGTTCCTGACAATCAGGATAAGCAGCGCAGCGATTACAAGAATTGCCAGCGCCGCCAGGGCTATGACAAGGGGAAAAGGCAGGGATGAAAGCAACCCGCCTAAACCGGCCGAATCCGTCTCTGCGGCAGCATCCGGCGCCGGAGAACTATCGGGGACAATAGCCGCCTCCACCCGGCTTATTTCCCCGGACGGACCTTCGGCCGGAGGGTCGGAAGTTTCGGCGGGGGACTTGACCGGCGGCGGCTCAAGGCCGGCGGCGCTTTCACCGCCTGTATCCGCCGGGCCGGCGCTTTCCGTAACGGTTGTTGCCGGCACAGGCTGTAGGGGATCCGCGGGAGTTTCAGTCCGGGCCGGTACCACCGGCACGGCGGCGGTTCCGGCGGGGGATGGATCCGGCCGTGAGGGAGAAACGGTCCTGCGGGGGGATGCTTCGGCGCTTTGCCGCCTGGTTCCGGCAACGGGGGCTTTTATCAGCTGGATCTCCGTCCCGCTCCGGGGAGCGGCGGCAAGAACCCCTATCCCCTCGTCGTCACTGACAAAAAAGATTTTTTTCTGCCGCCCGCCCGGTATATTCTGGACATAACGTTCCGCGTAATTCAGGGCGGACAGGGGGTCCGAAGCCGGTTCAAGAGGGTAGAGCAGATGAATACGGCCGTTAATGGTCCTGACGTCCCCCTCGTCCAGAACACGGCGGACAATTTCAAGGCGGGGTTTCGCGGCAAAGGCGATAAGGTGGAAGGTATCTCCCAAATTGAGGTTTTCCTCAAGAAAGCGTCCGGTAAGATAAGAAGTAACGTTGTTATAGTGGGGGCTCATGCTGGAGGAAAGGTCCACCACCAGAATCACATCCCTGGGCCGCTGTTGGGCGGGAATCGAAACGGCGGCGCCGGACAGAAAGAAAAACAACAGGGAAATTGTTAAAACCACATGCTTCCGCATCGGGATCTCCTTCTTAACGTAAACGCTAAGAGAACCGCGGATCGCCGGAGGATCTACCGCCGGTATCCAGTTCGGATATCTTTATTATAGTATAAGACATTTTTTCATCTTTTTTGGACAAATCAAAGATAAAATCAAAACGCTCTCCTGCTTTTTTAGTGAGCATGGCGCTGCCGAAGGGAGACAGGTAGGAAATGATCCTGTGTTCAGGGTCCGATTCCCAGGGGCCGAGTATCGTATATTCCTCTTCCCTGCCGTCGCTTTCATTACGCAGTACGACCCTGGTGCCGAAGGAAACCCTTTCGGTATTTACCGTGGCGGGATCGAATATCTGGGCCCGCTCTATTTCGCCCTTAAGCCTGGCCACGGAGGAATTAAGTATTTCCTGTTTTTCCTTGGCGGCCTTGTATTCGGCGTTTTCCCTAAGGTCCCCCAGGGAAAGGGCAAATTCAATTTCTTTTGAATTAGCGGGAACCTCCACATCCTGGATATGGGCAAGCTGTTTCTGTTTTTCCTCGTACATGGAAGAAGTAACCATAAGCCCCCGGGAAGTTCTTTTCTCCGCCGCCCCGGAAAATTTAAATTCCGGGTCCCTTTCCTGGATAAGGCTGCGGAGCCACAGCTTGTCCGAAGGATCGAGGTTCTTAACGTCCTCAATGAGGGTATAAATACGGAGCAGGGTATCATGGTCGGCGTTTTTGATGCAGGTTTCCAGGATACCGTCCTTAAAAAGAAGGACATAGACCTGTTTGTTTACCTTCCGGTTTTCCGTTGTCTCACGGTGCAGATCGATATCCCGGTAGCTCAGATCCAGAATATAGATCAGGGTAATGATGCGTTTTTCCTGGCTGATCCCCGCCTTGTCAAACCATTGGGATTTGCCGTTTTTGTAGAACCATACCGAAGCCTCCCGGGCATCCCTGTAATTTTCAAAACAGCTCCGTATAAGGGCGACGATCTTGTCATCATGGCCCTCTTTTTCCAAACTGTTGATGATCGAAGGAAACAGGGCATGGGGAAAAAGACGCAGATAAATATCGGGCCAGTCCTTAACGTACATTTTTATCTGCAGCAAAAATTCTTCCCTAAGCTTCGCATCCTTTAGGTTGTTGAACAGCAGGGGCACATCCTCGATATGGGTAAATATCTCCGCAAAATCAAGGGCAAGGTCCTGTCCGAGCCGGGGGTATTTGAGGGCCAGTTCTTTTATTAAAAGAAAGGAAGCGATGATCTGTTCATTTACCTGGCTGTAGGAACGGAGGTATGCGCTGAAATACTCAAACATTTCGGTAAAATACTCGGAGTCCAGTTCCGTATCTTTCTGGGATTCATAGGCTCGTACAATGGCGATGCGGTCGAAGAAATTTTTCTGGGCCTTAAATTCATTGTACAATTTTTCTTCAATGCTGATGGGCCGGTCCCGGACGGTAAAGAGATCGATATTATCGGGGCTTACCCCAAAGGTGGGATCGGACTTGAGGATTTCCCTGGCCTTGACGCTCCAGCCGGTCCATTCACCGGGGGAAAGCACCGAGGGGACCAGTTCCGCTTTGATATGCTTAATATCGCAGTAATTACCGAAGCTTTTAATCACCGTTTTAAGGGCCCAGGCATATTCGGTTTTTATGCGGTCATGGAGCTTTTCTTTTTTCTGGGTAGCCTTGAGAACCCAGATATGATTTTTTGAAAGGGTCTGGAGGGCGTTGACAGCCATTTTAAGGGACATGGGATGGCTCCGTTTTTTCGCAAAATCAATGACGATTTCGTCCCCCCGCATCGATGCAATGCGGCCCACGCCCCAGGAACGGTGAAATACAAAATTCCCCTTATCAAAGGCAATGTGCTTCTCAAAATCGGCGATTGCATCCCTGACATTGCGCCAATTCTGGGTAAGGTTGGAAATCCGTATATATTCCTCAAGCTGGCTGTGATCCCGGTATTTAAGCCTGAAACACTCGGTAATCTCCCTGCGGGCCAGGGAATCCCGCTCGTCGTATTGAAGTATGGTCTTTAGTATGACTATGGCCGTATCAATTTCATTCCGCTTTTTACAGGACCCGTAGAGATCCTCAAGGAGCAGAACCGCCTTTTCCCCGCTGATATTCTTGGCGATGCGTTTTTCAACATGGAAGAAAAAATCAATTTCCTCGGGGCAGTATTCAATGATCTTTGCCCAGATCTCGCGGATATTGGTAAAAAGCTGCTTATTGATATAACGGTGCAGGGCTTTTTTGTAGTAATCGACGGCGGCCTCGGTATTGCCCAGCTTTTCATAATGTTCCGCCAGGGATTTGGCGATGTCCGCTTCCTCATAATCCGCCTTAACAAGCCGTTCCCATATGCCGTAAACAGCATCTTCCTCGTTCTCATTTTTATAGCATTCCGCCAGGGTACGGAGGGCAAATTTGGATTCGCCGTTGTCCAGTATGCGTTCACAGAGGTAACGTACCACTCCCCATTTATGGTTATCAACCAAAATGGTTACCAGGTTTACCAGCACCGCGTCGTCGATAAGCTGCCTGGAAAGGGCTATCATCCCCGAAAGGTACAGGGCGATGATGCTGTTTTTGGTATGAACCAGATGTTCGTCGCAGAGATTTTTTAATTCATCGTAGACCTTGTTATCCCAGGCTTCTTTAAGAAGAACATCCAATTCCTTAAACTGAGTGGTGGAATAATTACTAAGGGCCGCGCGGGTCCACTTTTCCTCGTTGAGCATTTCCTGGGCATTTTTTAACAGCCCCGCCAGCTCGGCCGGTTTTGTTTGTTCTTCCGTAAGTTCGGACATTATCTATACTCCCTTCCGCAGACTAGTTCCGGTACCGTTCATAGACCGCCGGACAAACAAGCTTTATTTTCAACATGGTTTCTTCAACAAGGGCCGGATCCTCATGAACATTTTCATAGTGATCGATGAGCCACAAATAACGGTTAACAAGCCGGGGAACCAGCAGTGAATTACCCTCCTGTCCGCCGCGCAGTTCATTCTCCAGGGTAAAAACGGACTGCTTAAGCCTTCCCAGTTCGGCCAGCTTCATTTCCCGCTTGACCGAAAAAACCCCGAAAATCGAAGCATAGACCGGTATCCATTCCAAAAGTTCCAAACCGGAATAACCCAATTCCCGCACCCTGCCGGCAAGGCGCAGGATCAGCTCCGAATCCATATTGCGGAGCTCAATCCCCTGGGGATCGACAAAAAAAGCCTCCCTGAAAAGGGCCTTCGCCGCCCTGGTTTCCTCAAGCAGGGCGTTTACATCGGCCAATTCGGAAAGGGTTTCCCCGTCTTCCCGCTTAAAACGGGCGGCCTGTTCAAGGTACTTAAGGGCGTCTTCATAGCATCCCACCCCCTTATAACAGCGGCCCACCTCAAGCAGCAGTCCCGGATCATGCCGGTTTTCCCCAGCGCCGAGAAGATCCTCAAAGAAACCCAGGGCGGAGGAAAACACAAAATGTTTCACCGCATAGAGGCAGGAATCAAAGTCTCCCGGCCCGCCGATACGGTCCAGGAAGCTGTAAAAATTCCTCCACTGGGAAAGGATAAATCCCCCCTGATCGTAGGGGGCGCCGGGCATTTTTCCAATCCGTTCCTCCCACCAGAACAGGCACTTGAGGGCAAAAACGACCTCCGGATGCTTAAAATCAATTTTTAAGGCCTCTTTCAGCGCCAATTGGGCGCCGGTCGAATCGGAGGCTTTCAGGCTGTCATAGGCTTTCTGAATGAGCCCCTCTATAGATTTTTCCGCGTCCATGACCTGAGCACACAATGATACCCGTTTTTTGAGTTCTTTACAAGGGGTTAAATGGAGGTTACTATATAAAAGCTAAGCGGAAAGCCATAACTTTTCCGTTTAGGTAAAAATCCGCGGGATTTTGCCGGGGAAACTATTCAGCGCTACGCTGTTTTTACCGAAAAACGATCAAGAGGTATTGTCAAAAATATCCGGGAGCAGATGGATGACGCTAAAAAAGCCCTTCTTCATGGTTTTTTGCCTGTTTTTCGGCCTCGGTCCCTCATTTGCCCAAGCGGAGGGGGGGCAAAAACCGGGGGACCCCGCCGGGCGGGCGGCGGAACTGCTTTCCCCCCGGTCCGATACCAGGCTTTCTTCGGAGGGCGGCCTCAAAAGATCCTTCGATACGGGCCTTGAACTCTACGGGAAAGGAAAATTTACCGAAGCGTCGGATAAATTACGGTTTGTGGCGTTTTTATCCTCCGACACTTCCCAGGTTTCGCAGGCCCTCTACTGGATTGCCCTGGCCGAACTTTCGGCGGGAAACTACAAAAAATCCCTTGAGTACCTCGACGCCCTGGAAAACTTTAACCCGAAATCGAGCCTGGCGGCGGAAATTCCCTATCACCGGGGGCGGAATTACTACTACCAGGGGAAGTACGAAGAGGCCATCGTGGTACTCAGCGCCTATGCGGAAAGCCTGGACGGTAGCAACAGGGCCTCCGGGGCTTCCGCCCTGTACTGGGTGGGGGAAAGCCTCTACGCCCTGGGACAGCTTGATATGGCGGCGGATGTTTTCGCCTTTATCACGGAAAAATACCCCGAGAGCGTTAAATACGAAGCTTCGTCCTACCGCATGGACCTGATTAACCAGAAAAAAATAGAAGCCGAACTGCTCTCCCTCTTAAAATGGAGTCATGAGGAATCCCTTAAAACCCTGGAAGACTACCGGCGCAGGGAAAAAAGCTACGACCAGGCCATAGCGGCCTACCGGCGGCGCGGTTCACAGGCCCTGAACGGCGTTCCGGGGGAAGCCTCAGACGGGGACTACGGCAAAAAAATGATTGACGCCGAGCTGCGGATCGCCGCCCTGGAAATGAGCCTGGCCGAGGCAAGCGCCGCCCTGGAGGAACTTAAAAACGCCCCGGTGGATCAATTCCCCCCGGGGGAAACAAGGGCCCCCCTCAGCAGCGCTGAATTGACCACAAGGCTGCTCCTCCTGAAGGCGGAGGTTCTGGAATTGAGAAACGTCCTGACCGGGCGGGTTAACGGGGGAAGGAAGTGAGGAAAATTCTTTTACCCCTTGTCTTTGTTTTCTTCGCCTTCCGCTGTTTCGGCGCCGAATACGCCGACGGAAGGATCAAGCTCCTTATCCATGAAAATACCGGCAGGTTTTCCCTTTATTTTCTCTCCGATCCGGTCGGCGGAAAGTACAGCCCCCTCTTTGTCGATCAGGACCCCCGGACAAGTTTTCTCGCCCTGACGGTAGACGGCCGGAATTACAGGATGGGGGAAGCCTCCGCCTTCAGGATGAGCCTTGGGGGCGGCCCGCTTAATCCGGCTTTAATTTTCAAGTCCTCTTTTCTTACCGTGGTCGAGGATTTTACGTTTACGAGAAGCGCCGGTTCATCCCTCTCCGACGGCGTAAGGATCACCATAACGATCAGCAACAACGGCGAAATTCCCCGGCAGGTGGGGGTCAAACTGCTCTTCGACACAAACCTGGGAGAGGGGGGGCCGGATCATTTTGTTACGGACCGGAGAAAGATAGGCGCCGAAGCCGTTCTTGACGGAACTTCGGAGGATCGCTATTGGGTTTCCCGGTCCCCCCGGCTGGGTCTCAGGGGCGATCTTTCTTCCGGCCAAACCAGGCCGGACCTGGTCCATTTCGCCAACTGGAAGCGCCTCAACGAAGCCCCCTGGAAGGCCGACTTTTCGGAGGGGAGGAATTTTAATTTTCTCCCCACTTCCGTAGGGGATTCCGCGGTCTCTTATTACTATGATCCCCGGACCCTCGAAAAGGGGGAGGGGAGGACCGTCACTTTGGTTCTTTCCCCGGTGTATGGCCCCGGGGGAAGCGCCGGTATTCCCGATAGGGAAACGGTAGATGCCGATCTCGCTATGCTGGGGGATATGCTTACGAAAATAGACAGATACGTTTCCTCCGGCGCCCTCCCCGCCGCCGACGAACTTGCCGCGCTTGAATCGCTTGTTTCCCGGCTTAAGCAAAAATACAAGCTCGATACCGAAGGGGCTCAACAAAACTAGGCTATGCTAAGGGACCCCCTGCTGAACAAAGCCCTGGGCCTTACCCGCCGGGGAAAATACGGCGACGCCATCAAAATACTCGAGGCGGAGGTATTCCGCTATCAGGAATCCTTCAGGTACTA
>JAISRD010000182.1 GCA_031273835.1 Treponema sp.
GGGAAGGACATTGTCATTGAGGAACGGAAACCGGAGGAGATCACCGAAATGTGGTACAGGGAACGGATGGCCCCGAAGGGGGTCAAGGTATTCAACCCCGCCTTCGACGTAACGGATCACGATCTTGTTACCGCGTTTGTTACCGAATACGGCGTCGCCCGGCCCCCCTATACGGAAAGCTTTAAGGGTATTTTTGAGCGAAAGGCCGGGGGAAAGCCCGCCCGGGCCTGAACGAAAAGGCCCGGGTCTGAATGATAAAAGCCGCGGAGGAAATATGGGTTGGAAAGAAGACGCTGAAAAAATGGCCGCCGGTATCAGGCGGCGCGTACTGGAACACACAAGGGCCTTTAACGGGGGTTACCTGAGCCAGGCCTGTTCTTCGGCGGAGATATTTGCCGCCCTGTACACAAAAGTGCTCAAGCTCGCCGAACTTGAAAAGCCCCTTGAGCCCCGTCCCTTTGACAGGGTTCCCGGCCCGGATCATCCCGCGGTAACCGGGGAAAATTTTAACGGGGCGGGAAGGGCGGACTGCGATTCCTTCATCCTCTCCCCGGCCCAGTACGCCCTGGTGCTTTACGCCGCCCTGGTCGAGGCGGGCCGCATGGATGAAAGGGGTATGGAGGCCTACAATAAAGACGGCGGTACCGTGGAGATGATAGGGGCGGAACATTCCCCCGGCATGGAGGTAACCACCGGTTCCCTGGGCCAGGGTATAAGCCAGGCCGCCGGCATAGCCCTGGCCCGCCGTATCAGGGGGGAGAGCGGCAGGGTGGTGCTCTTTTTAAGCGACGGCGAATGTGAATCCGGCGAATTCTGGGAGGCGGTCCAGGCGGCCTCCTTCCATAAACTGGGGAATATCCTCGCCTATGTGGATGTGAACGGTTTCCAGTGCGACGGCAAACGGGATTCGGTCATGGAACTGGAACCCTTTGACCGGCGGCTTGAAAGTTTCGGCGCACGGGTCTTCCGTACCGGCGGCCACGACCTGGAGGAGCTTGTCCGGCTGGGGGAACTTCCCCCGGGGGAGACCCCCACCTTTATACTCTGCGACACCGATCCCGCCAGGGACATGGAGCTGATCAGGGACCGCTATCCCAAGTTCCACTACATACGCTTTAACCCCTCAGGCCAGGCCCCCTCGGGGGAGACCCCGAAGGGGGAGGCCTTTGAAATCCGCACGAAGGTACACGCGAAAAACCTTGTTGAATGGGGAGGCCGCCATCCCGATGCGTATGTGCTTTCTGCGGACCTTACCGGTTCCTGCGAGGCCGACGCGTTCCGCGACGCCTACCCCGGACGTTTTCTTTCCATGGGTATCGCGGAGCAGAACATGCTCTCCTTTGCCGGCGGCATGGCCCGGAAGGGGCTCGTCCCCCTGGTACATACCTTCGCGGTGTTCATTTACCGCCGGGCCTATGATCAGATTGCCATGTCGGCGGCCTATCCCAATGTGCCGGTAAAGATGTTCGGCTTCCTCCCCGGGGTGCTCACCCCCGGCGGTGCGACCCACCAGGCCATCGAGGATATCGCGGTGATGCGGGCCCTTCCCAACATGACGATCTACGAACCGGGGGACGCTTCGGAGGTTGAGGCGGTCCTTGATATCGCCTACCGGACGCCGGGGCCCGTATACGTCCGCCAGCTCCGGGGGGAAGTGCCCGTCCTCTTCCCGGCGGAGGAAAAAATGGAGAGCGGGAAGTGCCGGAAGCTTTCATCGGGAGGGGACCTTACCCTTGTCAGCTCAGGGATCTGTACCGAAGAGGGGCTGCGCGCCGCGCTGGCCCTTAAGGAAAAGGGGCTTGCCCTGAGCCACTACCACGTCTCGACCCTCAAGCCCTTTAAGCAGCCTGAGATCACCGAGGCCATTGCCGCAAGCCGTTACGGCGCCCTGACCCTGGAAAACCACAGTACCCTGGGGGGCCTGGGCTCGATAATCGCCGAGGCCATGGCGGAGGCGGGTGTGCCAAAACCCCTGCGGCGCCTGGGCATACCCGATACCTTTGTCCACGGCGCAAGCCGCCGTTATCTGATGGGCGAATACGGCCTTGACGCCCTGGCCCTCATAGCCGCCGTGGAGCAGCTCACCGGTGAACGCTTCGGCATAGCCGGGGAAGATCTTGCCCGGACTTTTACCCCGGCGGTCCTCAGCGCCGCCAAGGCGGAAGCCCTGTAACGGAGTAATCATGTTTTTTCAAGGATACGACGACGTCAAAACCCGGCGCCTCATAGGGGGGGAGCGTTTTACCGTTACCTACCGGCTTTCCGGGGATGAAAAGACCGCCGGGGCGGCGGCCCGGGACATCTGCGCGGAACAAACCGTGGAATTTCCCGTACCCTGCCTTCCTCCGGGGGCGATCCCCGGGGAACTGCTCGGCCGTATTGAGAGCTTCACCCGGGACGGGGCGGATTCCCCTGGGGAAAGCTGGCTTGCCAGGATAAGCTATGCCGCCGAAACCGCCGCCGGGGAATTCACCCAGTTCCTCAACGTGGTTTTCGGGAATATCAGCATTAAACGGGGTATACAGGTCGCCGCCGTCGATCCGGGAAAGGCCCTGGGGGATCTGCTCAAGGGGCCGCGCTTCGGGGTTTCGGGCCTGCGGGAGCTCCTGGGGGTTCAGGACCGGCCCCTGGTTTTTTCCGCCATCAAACCCATGGGGCTTTCCGCCGGGGACATGGCGGAACTGGCGGGGAGCTTCGCCCTGGGGGGGGTGGATCTTATCAAGGACGATCACGGCCTTTCCAATCAGGTTTTCGCCCCCTTCGAGGAGCGGGTAAAGCGCTGCGCCGCCGCCGTGGCGGATGCAAACGCCAAAACCGGGGGAAAAACCCTCTACCTCCCCAATGTCAGCGCCCCCCAGGAACAGCTCCTTGAAAGGGCCCTGCGGGCCAGGGAATGGGGCGCCGGGGGGGTGTTTTTGAATCCCGGCCTTACGGGCATCGACGCCCTGAGGGCGGTAACGGACAGGGCCGGCATACCGGTGTTCGCCCACCCCGCCTTTCTCGGTTCCTACGCGGTCAACCCCGACGGTATTTCCTGCGCGGTGATCTTCGGGACCCTCCTGCGCCTCGCCGGGGCGGACGCGGTGATCTTCCCCAACTACGGCGGCCGCTTCCCCCTGAGCAAAGGGGAATGCCTTTCCATAGCCGCGGCCTGCCGCGCGGAATTGGGGGGCCGCCGCCGTAGTTTCCCCTGTCCCGCCGGGGGCATGGAACTGGACAAGATCGCCGATATGATCGCCGGCTACGGAAAGGAC
Organism: Treponema sp.; assembly: GCA_031273835.1. Taxonomy (GTDB): domain Bacteria; phylum Spirochaetota; class Spirochaetia; order Treponematales; family Breznakiellaceae; genus JAISRD01. The sequence continues at coordinate 3,255 of JAISRD010000182.1, forward strand.
ACCCTGATTCTTATAGGCGGCGGCCTTTTTACCATGGGGGGCGATCTCCTCTCCAACTGCCGCCGCTTCCTCGACGAGGCGGCCCGGCAGGAATTCTAACCACCGACGGAAAGCACGAAAACTACGAAAATCTTGTTCGCAATCTTCCTTATCTTTTCCTTCGTGGTTAAAATTCCCCCCTGCGCGCTTAAATACGGGCCCCCCAACGGCTGGAAACGAAGGGGCCGATATGATATGGTATAAAAATGGGGGCAGTGATGACAAAGAAAGAAATCCCTACCGTGGCCGGGAAGAACCGCATAGTACGCCGTATTATAGACGCCCTTGTGGAACGGGATTCGTTTCTTCTCCTGGGCCACAAGGACCCCGACACGGACTGTATCGCCTCTCTGGTTGCCTTCGCCCTGCTGCTCAATAAACTCAATAAGGAAATTACGATTTTCCTTGCCGCCCCGGTGATGCCCCAGTTCAGCTATCTCCTGGCGATCTGCAAGTATAACGGCATCGGCATAAGTTACGGGACCCTCGGGGCCCCCGCCTCCTATTCCACGGTGGTGATCCTCGACACCCCCAAGCCGGACATGATCGCCCTGAACGGGGATATTGCCGCCCTCCTCGCCGCTCCGGGGGTGCTGAAGATAGAAATCGACCACCACCTGGCCTCGGACGCCCAGTACGCCGGGGACGGGGATTACTGCCTGGTAAGCCAGGCCTCCAGTACCTGCGAGCTTATCGGCTACCTTATCCTAAAGATGTCCAAACAGGGGGAGCGCTTTAAGGGGACGGACTTTTTTACCCGGAACCTGGTTTTGGCGGTCCTCACGGGGATAGTGGGGGACAGCCAGATGGGCAGGTACCTCAAGACCCGGAAGGAACGTTTTTACTATAAGCTTATCGGCAATATCTTTAACAAGCGGCTGGTGGAAAAAACCCTCAAGGGCAGCAAGAACCTTTCGACCATGGAGGCGGTTTTTGACGTGATCCGGAACTTTTCGGTTCAGGAAAAACACTGTTACGACGGTATTATGAAGCTGAAAAACAGCGCCTCCTCCATCCATTACATCTGCCTGGACGAGGGGCAGTCGGCGGAATTGTTTAAGACCTACGGGGCGGAGCTTATCGTCAATGTCTCCAAGGCCGCCGCGGACAGCCTTGCCGAGGACTGTAAAAAGCTCGGCATGGTGGCCTATTACGACGACCCGGCCCTCTCGGGCTTTGTCCAGTTCCGCCTCCGCCGGAGCGCCTATTACCTCCATACGGACCTCCGGGAGCTGCTGGCGGGCCTCAAGGTTGAAAACGGCGGCGGCCATCCGGGGGCCGTGGGGTTCCGCTACAAACGGGAGGAAATCAAGGATATACGGAGCTTCACCGCGGATATAGTGGGCCGCATAGAGGCCCTGGTGGAAAGCGCCGGGCGTTGAATTCCCCAGCCGGCGGGTAAAAACGGGTATATTTGATACCATGGGGGTACTTTATGTTGGTGAATGAGTATTATTTTTACAAGGCCCATCAGGAAGAGATCATAAACGGCCATATCGGGGACTATGTTGTTATTAAGGGCAGCGCGGTTCTTGGGTACTATAAGAACATGATCGAAACCTTTGATGATATGGCAAAGAAACAGCAGGAACCCGGAACCTACGCGGTTAGAAAATGCCGTCCGGTGGGTGTGCCGGATATGTCCGTTACCGACCTGGATTATACCATAGTTCCCGCATGGACACATTAGCGATTACCTTCAAAATGGACGGGCCGGACGGCAGGATCATCACGCCCCTGTCTATTCAACAGGCCGAAGATTATTGCAGAGGTGACTTTGCAATCAGTAACGGCGGGGGTAAAACCCTCATGTCCTTCCGTATTCCCGCCTCGAATATACCCGTCGATTTTTCAGCGGAAGATACTCTGTTGTAGATCTTTGTCGGCTCCCCCCGCCGGCGGGTAAAAATTACCCGGCGCAGGGTGATTTTTCCGGTTTGTTGTAACTTTTTGTTACAGCCGGAGGGTTTTTACCCTCATCAGACTTTATCCGGGGGCCTCTTTTCCGCTTGGCACGGTTTCTGCATAATAGTAGCTATGTTAAAACCCCGGACGGCGCTGATCCTGTTTTTTTCGTTCCTTGCCCTAAACTTTCCCCGGGGGGAGCTTTGGGCCCAGGACTTTGTCCTTACCCTGGAGGAGGCCTGCGGACGGGCCCTGGAGGCGGACAGGGCCCTTCAAAAAGCCGCCCTGGACCTGGGACTGGCCAGGACCAAGGCAAATTCGGCCTGGGCGGAGTTTTTTCCCACCCTGAACGCCGGGGCCGGTCTGGACTACGGCATACCCCTTTCCGGCCCCGGGGGGGAACCGGGTTACTCCGCCTCGGCCCGGCTTTCCCTGGGGTTTAATACGGGCCTGCCCCTTACCTTAAAGAACAACAACCTTGAGTACCTTATTCGCCTGGCGGACTATGAAGCGGGCCGCCTTGACCGTATCACCGAGACTTCAAAGACCTTTTATTCCCTCCTGGCCCAGGAAAAAAACCTGGAGGTCCTCGACGGCGCCCGGCGGCTTGCGGAGGAACAGTTACAGCGGGACCGGGTTGCCCGGCAGAGCGGTTATCTGGGGGAGCTTGACTTTCTTTCCTCGAGCCTCAGCGCGGAGACGGCGAAACTCGATTATTCCGGGGCCCTTTCGGAGTACCTTACCGCCCTGGGCGAATTCCTGGTGGGCCTGGGGCTGGATCAGCGGGGCGGGGTAAAGCTTGAGGGAACCATCGAGGTCTCCCGCTTTACGGGAAAGGCCGAGGAGCTTATCGGGGCGGCCCTTCCCAGGCGGCTTGACCTGCGGACCCAGCGCTATGAAATTGAAAGGCTGCAAAACGCCGAGGCCCTGGCGGGCCGCGCCGCCAAGGGGCCTTCCCTGGATCTCAGCGCCTCCTGGGGGCTCTCCCCCTCGGGCTTCGATAAGGCCATAGGGACGGGCCTCAGCCTGACCCTGCCGCTGGATCCCTGGGTTCCCAACTCAAAGCGGCACCAGGTCCTTAAGAGCGCCGCCGTCGAGGTGGAAAAGGGCAGGCTGGATCTTAAGGAAAAGGAGGACGCCGCCCGGACAACGATACGCTCCCTTGTATTAAGTCTTGAAAACGGGTGGAATGAGATTGAGACGGCCCGGCTCCGGGTCAGTATTGCCCAGCGGGCCTATGAACTTTCAGAACAGGGGTACAGGAGGGGTTCTTTGAATTTTCTTGACTTTGAGACCGCCCGGAACAGGCTTACCTCGGCCCGTCAGCAGCAGCTTCAAAGCGAGATCAAGTATAAGCTGCTTTTCCTTGATCTGGCCAAGGCCCTTAACTCAGGCGAGGCGGAACTGAACGAAGCGGGGAAGGGTGAATAAACGGTGAGTAAAGATAAAAAAAAGAGGGCCCCCTGGATAACGGGGGCGCTGGTCCTTCTGATCCTGGTAACGGCGGCGCTGATCCTGATCCGGCTGGTACGGGGGCCGGGGTCGGCGGATGTCCCGGCGGGCCGGGAGGCCGGCGGCGGGCGGCCGGCGGGCGGGGAGGAGGCGGCGCGGGTTACCCCGGTGCGGATTAGCCGGGTAAGCCTGGGTACGGTGGAAAATTCCGTGGTCATCAGCGGCGACGTACTCCCCATTTCCCAGGTGTCGATTTACCCCGTCATGGCGGGGAAGCTTGTGGAACTGCGGGTCAGGCCCGGCGACACGGTGCGCCGGGGGGAGGTGGTGGCGGTGGTGGACCCCTCGCGGCCGGGGGACCACTTTTACGGCAGCCCCGTGGTCTCAACCGTTTCCGGTTCGGTGCTTTCCGTTCCGGTAAACCTGGGGGAAACCCTGGGAACCGGTTCCGCGGTATGCCTGGTGGGGGATCTTTCCCGGCTCCGGGTGGAAACCTATGTGCCGGAACGGTATTCGGTATATATGCGGCCGGGGCTTCCCGGCCAGATAAGCTTTGAGGCCATGCCCGGCGAGATCTTTCCCGCCGAAGTGGACGAACTTGCCCCGGCCCTGGATCCGGCGAGCCGCACCAGGATGATCAGGCTGCGCTTTATCCCCGATGCGGGGGGCCGCGTGGACCCCCGTATCCTCTCGGGGATGTTTGCCACGGTAAGCCTGGTAACCAATGCCCACGTGGATGTTCCGGTGATACCGAGGAATTCCCTGATCAATACCTACGGTTCCTGGATAGTCTTTACCGTCTCCCCAGAGGGGCGGGCCCAGCGCCGGGAAGTAACCCTGGGCCTTGAAAGCGAGGAAACGGTGGAAATTACCTCGGGCCTGGAACCGGGGGAACCGGTGGTTACGGCGGGGCAGAATTTCCTCAACGACGGGGATCCTGTCAGAGTGGTGGAGTAGGCGGTGAATATTTCGGGGTTTTCGGTAAAAAAGCCCGTTACCATGATCATGTTCTACGCCCTGGCGGCGGGGATGGCGGCCATTCTGCTGCCCCGTATCGCGGTGGATCTCTACCCCGACACCACCCGGCCGGTCCTTTCCGTGTTTACCTCCTTTCCCGGCGCGGGGCCGGAGGACGTGGAGCGGAACATCACCGAGCCCCTGGAAAAGGCCCTGGCCGCCTCCAAGGGGCTTACCAGGATCACCAGCAATTCAAGCTTCGAGTCCAGTTACATCAACCTGGATTTTGCCTACGGTACCGACATGGACGAGGCCGTGGTGGACGCCCAAACCCTGGTAAACAGGCTGGCCAATTCCCTTCCCGAGGACGCGGGTTCCCCCACGGTCAGGCGGCGGGACATGAACGCCGTGTCCATCATGCGCCTCGTGGTCAGGGGGAACTATCCGCCGGATCAGCTGCGGCTCTTCGCTGAGGATGAAATTCAGGCCGAACTGGAACGCATAGATGGGGTGGCCTCGGCGGAGGTAACCGGGGGGGCCACCCAGGTGGTTAAAGTCGCGGTCTCCCTCAACCGGCTCGCGGCCTTTAACATCACCCTCTCGGATGTTACCGCCGCCCTTAAGGGGCAGAACGTTCTTTCCTCCGGGGGGAGCCTCACCAGGGGAACCAGGGAATTCCAGATTATGACCAGCCGGGAGTTGACGGATATTTCGGAGATCCGGCGGGTGGTGGTAAAAACGGTTACCAGCGCCGAGGGCCGTTCCCGGATCATACGCCTTGAGGATATTGCCGATCTGTCCCTGGGGTACAATGACAACATCGCCAGGGTCTATGTAAACGGACAGAGCGGGGTCTATATAGAAGTAACCGGCGAAAGCGACTCCAACCAGGTGCAGATCGCCCGGCGCATCAAAACGGCCATGGGGGAGATAAACAAAAACCTTCCCGGGGGGATCACCCTGTCCGTACTTTCCGACAATACTTCGATGATAGACGCCACCCTCAACCAGGTATACGGCAACGCGATCCAGGGGGGCATCCTGGCGATGATCATACTCTTCATTTTTTTGCGGAACCTCAAGGGCACCCTGATCATCGGCATATCCATACCCATTTCCATACTGCTTACCCTGATGTTCATGGCGATCTTTGGTTTTACCCTGAACCTCCTTACCATGACGGGGCTGATCCTCGGCCTGGGGATGACCGTGGACGCCTCCATTGTGATTCTGGAAAACGTTCACAACTACCGGGAGCGGGGGGCCAAACCCCAGGTGGCGGCCATACTGGGAAGCCGGGAGATGACAGGGGCCATCGTTACCTCCACCGCCACCACCCTCTGCGTGTTCATCCCCCTGATCGTCTATAAAAATGAACTTGAGGAAATGGGGCAGCTTTTCAGCGATCTGATCTTTACCGTGGTGATTTCCCTGGTTTGTTCCCTGGTGGTGGCGGTAACCCTGGTGCCTGCCCTCTGCGGGCCCGTCCTGAGGCTCGACACGCGGAAGCAGAAACCCCTTAAGAATCCCGTCCTGAAAAAAATCGACGACGCCATGGAGAATTTTTTCCGCCGCCTTGACGGGGCCTATAAAAACGCCCTGGGTTACGCCTTAAACCACCGCCTCATCATACTCCTTCTGGTGATCCTGGTCCTGGTGTTTTCCCTGCTCCAGTTCCAGGGGATTGGGATGAATATGTTTATCCGCACCCGTACCGACGACAATGTCAATATCAACGTAAGCCTTCCCCTGGGGTCCACAATCAATTATACCGAGGGGGTTCTAAAGGAACTGGAAGATCTTATCGAGGAACAAATTGAAGGTTATACCAACATCGTCCTTACCGCCCGGCGCAGCGGCAGGAACCAGGGCTTTATCCAGATCACCCTGCCCGAGCCGGCCCGGCAGATAGATACCCCCGCTTCGGTACAGCGTAAGCTCGGTCCCTTTACCTCCTCCCTGCCGGGGACCAGCTTTGCCTTCCGGGCGGGGCGGGGCATGGGTTCCACCCAGGCGGTGGAAATCGCCGTCAGTTCCCGGGATTACCAGGCCCTTTCGGCAAGCGCCAACGACATCCTGGGGATCATCCAGCGCCGCCTTCCCGAGGTGGAAAACGCCGCGGTCAACCTTGACGAGGGGGCCCCCCAGCTTAACGTTTCCGTAGACCGGGAAAGAGCCTCCGCCCTGGGGGTGTCCATAGCCGCGGTGGCCCAGGAAATAAAAACCGCCATGGACGGAACCGACGCCGCCTCCATGACCAGGGGGGACAGGCTTACCGATATTGAGGTGATGCTGAGGGAAGAGGACCGGCAGGGAATCGCCAACCTGGACGCGGTGTTTGTGATAAACCGGGACGGCGTGCGGGTTCCCCTTTCCAATGTGGCGGTCATTAACGAAGGAAGGGCTCCCTCGTCGATACGCCGGGAAGACCGGGAACGGGTGGTCAGGATTACAGGCGATTTGGGGCCCGGCATAGCGGTTACGGATTTTCAGAAAAAGCTCATTGAAACGGTCAACGCCGATCTTATCGGCCGGGAGGGGGTAACGGTGCGCTTCCTCGGCGAGGCCGCCGATGTGGAATCCTATCTTTCCCGCTTCGGGATGATCATCATCGCCGCGGTTTTCCTGGTCTTCGGGGTTATGGCAAGCCAGTTTGAGTCCTTTGTGGACCCGCTGATCATCTTCTTTTCCATACCCCTGCTTTTTATCGGGGTGATTTGGATATACCGGATCGGGGATCAGCCCATGTCGGTATTCTCCGCGGTGGGCATTATCGCCCTGGTCGGGGTGGTGGTGAACAACGGTATAGTCCTGGTGGACTATACCAATACCCTGCGTAAACGGGGCCTGGAGGTACGGGAAGCGGTGATCGAGGCGGGCCGGAACCGCCTGAGGCCCATACTGATGACCAGCCTCACCACCATTCTGGGCATGGTCCCCATTGCGTTTTTTCCCGGCCCGGGGGCGGACACCATACAGCCCATCGGAAAAACCTTTGTGGGGGGCCTCACGGTTTCCTCTCTGATGACAATCTTTATTACCCCGGTGATGTATTCGCTGTTAAATTCCCGGCACGATAAAAAGAAACGGAAACCGTAATGGAAAAACTGCGGGCCGCCCTGGTGGGACTGGGCCGTATAGGCTCCCTCCTTGAGGATGATCCCCTGAGGGAAAAACCCTGTACCCACGCGGGGGCCCTCGCGGCAAACCCTGACTGTGTTTTGATCGCCGGGGCGGACAGGGATGAGGCGCGCCGCCGGCTTTTCGCGGAACGCTGGGGCCCTCCGGGGGCGCCGCTGCCGGTTTATGCCGACGCCGCCCTTATGCTGGCCGAACAGAGGCCCCACATACTCCACATCGCCACCCACCCGGACAGCCATTACTTTTACTGCAGCCTTGCGAGCCGTTACGGGGTCAAGCTTGCGGTCTGCGAAAAACCCCTGGCGGACAGGCTCTCCGAGGCGCGGAAAATCGCCGCCCTCCACCGTTCGGGAAAAATCACGATCATCACCAACCATGAACGGCGCTATGCCGCCGATTACCGTGAGGCGGCGGGGATCCTCGCCCGTGAGGAATTGGGGCCCCTGCTGTCCCTTAGGGGGACCCTCTATATGGGAAAAACCCGGCGGCTTCTGGATGTGTTATGGCATGACGGCACCCATCTGGCCGACGCCGCCATGTTTCTGAGCGCTTCCGTACTGCGCCACAAAAGCGCCTGGGGGGCGCCGTTACGGTCAAAAGCGGGAACCGCCTACCTTTCCGGAATTTTGGAAAAAACCGGAAAAGGCGGGAACGGGGCTGTTCAAACGGGGGGCCGGGTACCCTTCCTCCTGGAACTGGGGGCGGGGAGGGATCATCTGGTTTTTGAGCTGGAATTTTCCTGCGCCGGGGGGCGGCTCCGTATAGGAAACGGAATCTTTGAAGTCTGGGAAAGCGGCGAAAGCCCCTATGCCGAAGGTTTCCGGTCCCTAAAAAAAAGCCGGGAGGGATACGGGGAGCCCACGGCTTACTTTAGCGGCATGGTCGAGGACGCCGCCGCCTGTGTTCGGGACAAAAGCCGAACCCCCGTTTCGCCGGCCTCCGCCGGGCTGCGGGTTATAGAGTACCTCCATTCGGTAAGCCCCTGGGGGGTATAAGCGGATTTTCCGGGTTTTCGCTTCGAATCCCCTTCTCTTTCATTTCGGAGAGGGGGGATTCGAACCCCCGAGATCCAGTTCCCAAAACTGGCGGATTAACCACTATCCTACCCTCCGGCTTTCCCACTATAAACAAGCGGTTTTTTTTCGTCAATCAAGCCGGTTCAAAAACCGGTTATTTTGGAACTGCCTCAATCGTTCGTTCTTTTTGCCGCAGGAAGCTAATCTTCCGCCACGACGAGCTGACCCGCTTCCTCCCCCGGGGGAAACAGGTAGAGATCCGGCAGTTTGAAGGTTCTTTCTAGGGAAAAAGAATTGCTGCCGATCAGTTCGCTCTTTACGGGGATGGTAAAACCGTGGTTCAGATCCTCGAATTCCGGTGATTTGATCCGTACCGAATATTCAAAAATACCGTGGAGATCCGCTTTTTCCGCCTTTACCGGTTTGGGCCAAAAGATAAAGGTTCCATTGGTATTGGCAAGGAGCCTAAAGGGATTCTGCCAGTTATTGTCCCGCATGGCCGCTATATTTCCGTTTTGCAGTAATTCCACGGTTACATCCGCCGCGGGGGAAAAGTTCAGGCCGTTAAATATCCTGCCCATGATGGTGGGTATATTGAAAACCGGGGAATCGTTGGCGAGGGCTTCGTCGTTTTTATTGTGGCTGAAATAGGGCCGCTGGTTATGGCTGACCCGTTTGATCCCCTCGTAGGCCAGGGCGGCTATATCCGCCCTGTTCTGCTGGCTTGCGATGTTTTCGCTTCCCGCCCGCGCTGCGCCCCGGTGGGAAACAACATAATGGGGCGCCGTCCGGTTAAGGACATAACAGACCGCGTCCTGCCTGCATTGGCCGCAGGTACAAACGGACGAATCCTTTCCCCCCTGTTCAAGGGAATTACATATCGCATTTACCTCTGCGATGACAAGGTCTTCCGTGGTGTTGTGTATCTCCATAAGATCCCCTTTTCAGTATAACCACTTTGTTTTGTTTTTCAAGAGCAATTCGCAGTTTTCAACGGGCCGGGCGGCAAAAACCCGTACGATCCGCAGGGATTTCGCGAAGGCCCTCACCGTCTCTTCCTTGAGGGCGCCGGTACTCTCCCTGAAATAACGGTTTTCATCCCGTACAAAAAGGCCGGTCTCAAAGGAAACCGGTTCCGGCAGATCGATGATAACGCTGTTTTCATCAATGGCGATTCCCGAAACATTCGATAATTCGGCGGCCAGCGCCTCTTCCCGGCCGCTCCTCCCCTCAATGTCCTTAAGGGGGCCGTGTTCCGCTTCGTCAAAGGGGAATGACAGGATCTCCCTGTACAGTCTACCGTTTCTGACATCCCCCGCAAGGCGGAAGGGGGGAAAGGCTTTTTCCCCCATCAGGGTAAAAAGCCCCTGATCGTCCAGGTTGTAAAGACATTCCCCGGAGATCACCCCCGCCTTTAATCCCGCCAGGAGGGCTTTTTTGATCATCGCCGTGGCGGACCGGACCTGGCGGTGCCAGTACACCGCCCGGTACATGAGGTACTTGGAAAAAAGTATGGATTCCACGCTGGGTATGCCCCTGGAATCTATATCGACCCCCCGATCCCTGTGGGGAAGGAGCCTTGAAAAAATAAAGTCCACGTCCTGGGCGCCGTAGGGGACCCCGCAATACCGGGCGTCCCGGTTAAGATAATCCAGCTTGTCGGGGTCCAGGGCCCCGGAAAGAAGCTCCCGGTAAAAACGGAGCTCCCCGTTCCCGCCGTCGGGTAGGGTTTTATCCACGATGGCGGCGGCAAAGGCGGGGTCCGCCCCGGCGGCGGCGGCCAGGCTCTTTACGGGCTCGGTTAAAATGAGCTTTCCTGTCAGCGCCTCGTGGCTTTCCAGGGCAAGTTCCTTGAGGGAATGGGTATAGGGAAAGTGCCCCAGGTCGTGGAGCAGGGCGGCGCAGAGGAAGGAAAAGACCCCTTCGGCGCTGAGCCAGGCCGCGGCCCCCCGTTCCGCCAGGTTGGTAAGGAGCCGGTGCGAAAGATGGTACACCCCCAGGGAATGACTCGCCCTGGTATGGGTCGCCCCGGGGTAGACACAGTAGGCCGGACCGAGCTGGAAGATCCGGTAAAGCCTCATGAAGGGCGCGGAATTGGCCAGCTCCGCCAGGGCGGGGGTAAGATAGATATGACCCCACAGGGCGTCCCGTATGGGATAGGTAAAACCTTGCCGCAGCGCGGCAAGGGGATTTTTGATCGATGATACCGATGATACTGATGACACTTCTTCCAGTATATTCCTTTTTGCGCCCCTTGTCACTTTCCAATGGGGGCCTTTATATATTACATTATAAGTATGGGGAAAACCCGCAGCTTCCTCATCACAGCGCCCCTCCTCTTTCCGGCCCTGTTTTTATTTGCCCTGGATACGCTGCCGGGTATTATTCCCGAGGCGCTGGTCCGTCCCCAATACGGTGAGGCCCCCCGTTTCCCCCGGGATTATGTAATCGGCGAGCTTGGACAGGGAGAGGCCCCCGAAGAGGCCTATCAATACGCCCGCTCCATCGCGGCGGCCCTGATGGGCGGAGGCGCCGTATCCGTGTCCATACCCGAAGAGGAGTTGAACAGAAGCCGGGAAGCCGTGGCCGCCCTGGGCCCCCGGGCTTTCCGCATAGGGGGGGGGAGATACGAGGCGGACGGCAGCGTTTCCTTCCTGATCCGCTTTTTAGGCCGGGAACAGGCCCTGAGCGGGGAAATCTACCTGAGAACGGTAAACCAGGATATGGAAGATGCCGAAGCAGGTATAGAGGCCCCGCAATACCGGTGGCAGGCCGAGGATATTCTGCTGGAAGAAGCCGCCCCCCTGCTGAAGGGCGTTTATGGACCGGGTTCCGCGGATATGACCGTGTACGAGAAGTTTTTTTAGGGTTCCCTTTAGGATGACAGATGGCGACGCCGATTAAGCGTATTGAAAAGGATTTTCTCCTCAAGGTTTTGTACGATGACCAGCTTCCCGTTGTCTACCTGAACGACAGGACCGAGTATATACTCAGGCTGGAAAAACCCACCAAAAACGAGGTTTTTTTTAAGTGTGAAAAACCCATCCCGGACCTGAGGGTTAAAAAAAAGCTCGACCTGATGTTTGAATTCATGGGCAGGGTGGTTCTTTTTTCCATTGTGATTAAGAGCGTCAGGGATACGCATATTGTGGCGGATGTTCCGGAATTGCTCTTCAAGGACCTGGACCGCTCCTATTCCAGGGTAAACTCTCCTGAGGATATGAAGGTACAGTTTACCTTCCGGGGGGACCGGTTTAACCTCCGCTATCCCAGGATTCAGGAATTTGAACCGGCCAATATGGGCCGGTGGTTAAAGGACGCGGACCCTAAAAACCTCCAGGGCCTCATCGATCAGATGGGGGAGTGGGCCCAGGGTTTTTCCGACGGCTATAAGATAGTGATCTTCAAGGAGATCAAGCCCTCCTCCACCGAAGAGCGCATCCTGGCGGAAACGGGAAAAGCCCTGTATCTCCCTTCAACCCTGGGCGGTTTTCCCCAGACCGATCCCTACCCTAAAAAACGGATTATCACCGGTGAAATATTCCGCCGCTACCTGGAAAGTACCGGGGTAAATCCCCTGTACCTGGACGATTCGGTAAACCGTTTTGTCAGGCAGAAATTTGAGAGGGGCTTTCTATCCGACGCGTGGATACCTATTTTGTTTCAGGAATACGTGATCGGCTATATCCATATCTGGATAAACAAGGGGGGAAAGGCCCCGTTTGATTACAAGCTGGTGGAAGCCCTCTATGAATTCGCCAAGGTCCTGGCCTTTTCGTTGAAACTCAACGGTTATTTTGATTCGGGGCGCATCAAAAACAAACCCTTTACGGGAAAAATCGTGGATATCAGCGCTTCGGGGCTGCTCTTTGCCTGCCCCCATTCGGATTTTTCCGCCGTCCTGCTGCCGGACAGCGAACTCGCCGTACGGCTTTTTGCCCCCCGGCGCGCCATAAAGGCCACGGTACGGATTGTACGCCGCTACAAGGACAGCGCCATGGGTTATTTCGGCAGCCGCTTCCTCGACATGGACCCCGGGGATACGCGCTTTCTCTTTGAATTCCTCTACGGCAAGCCCTTTTCCGACGCGGACGCCCTTTTTGTGATGGGCCAGGTATAGCCTTTTTCCGCCCGCCTCTGCCTTAGTGCGGGGTATCAGCTTTCTTCGGCGGCTTCGGCGTGGGTTTCAAGGTATTTCAGGTACTGGTCAAACAGGGCCTTGCCGGGATTTCCCGGGGGGATGACGATGACAAACCCCGATTCGGAACGCGCCGCCTGGGCGCGTATCCACCGGGATTTCGCGTTGACGGTGAATTTTTTAAGGCTTGACGACGCTTCCGGAACCACGTCGATTTTGTAGATCCTGTTGAGAACCACGTCAATGAAGGCGGAACTTTTGACGCAAAGCCCGCCGACGCTTAAGTTTTTGATGACCGCCTCCGTATCGGGAACTTCCGCGATAAAAACCTGGGCGTTGGAACTGTACCTCGGATCTTTTCGTATTGCCATGGCCGGTAAAACAGTAACCGAATTGGCGTGAAAAATCAAGCGCGAAGGGAAAAGCTCTATTGACAAATTTTCCGTAAGTTTTACAATATTCCCATGCTTAGGACAAAAGCAGGCGGAAAGGGCCCGGATGCGGAGTTTTACGAAGTAAAACTCCAAGGCGAAGGCTCTGCCTTCGCCCGCTCACCGCTCACCGCTCGCATTATACACTAAATACAAAACAGCGTGTCAAGTACCTAATAAGTGAACGGCATTTCCTAAATAAATCCCCGTTTTTCCCATCCGTAGCTACTTCCGGCGTAAAAGTAAATTTATATGAAGGAGAGAGCCATGCCTCATTATGCTGAGTGGCTGCCTTCTACCCGGACCGGGCAGTTGGAAATGTGCCGTAACTGGATCGGGATACTGACCGCCGAACAACGAACGGCGGCGATTGCCGCGGTAAGTGATAGTAAATTCAATGGCGCGTTCTGGAGTGGCGAACTCGACGCCATCTCCTGCGGCGGCGGCCGTCATCATTTTTGTAAAGCGGGGCAGGCTCATGTAATGGATCTTATATAAATGGGGGCAAACATTTTGAAGGTGGATAAAGAATCCCACGGGTTGCCGAACGGGCGTACCCTGGAAATTATGGAAGAGCGGAAAGCATATCTGATTGCGAAGAATGAAAAGAGCGATAATAAAAATAACGGGGCCATACTGCGGGAAATAAGGGCGTTGGAGAGGGTCATCAATCTGATAAAACTAATTCAAGATAAATTATCCGGTGATTTCTCCGGTGGTTTAATTAAAGAAACACTGGAAGAAAAATTAATAGAAAATGACGGCGTGAAAGGGCCGGATGACAACCGGGATATAAAAGTCCTGTATTCATACGAACAGGATATAACAAAGGACAGTAAACTGGATATTTCATTTATAAGATATGAACACAATTCCAAAGAGTATATTTTAATAGCGTTAAAGAAATATAAAAGTGAGTTAATCAAATGGGTATATCAGGGGAAAATAAAACTGACGCCGTCAATCCTGGAAGAAATATTAAAGAAGTCAAAGAAAATAGGCATGAGATAAAAACAGCGAATAAGCTTTTTGTGTTGTTTCCGCCCGCGGGGCGCGGAGCCATGCCCGTCAGGTAAGCGGAAAGGGGAGTACCCCGTCGATGGAGGATTTTTCCAAAAATGCCATGATCAGCCTGTCCAGGCCCAGGGCGGCGCCGGAACACCGGGGGAAATCCTTAAAGGTCTCCCAACAACGGGGATCGACCGCGTGGGGGACCAGGGCTCCTGCCGCTTTTTCCGCCCCTTCGGAGCGGAAAAAAGAACGTACCGCAGCGGGGTCTTGTTCTTCGGAAAAACAGTTGGCCAGTTCAATTCCGTCTATATAGAGTTCCCAGCGCTCAACCCAGGCCCCGGAGCGCGGGCCCGAAGGGGCCTTTTTTTTTGCCAGGACGGGAACAAAGGCCGGGTAATCCAGAATCGCCGCGGGCTTGTCGCGGGGAAGGGAGGGCTCCACGGCGTGAATAAAGATCAGGTCGTAGAGTTCCGCCGCAGAAAGTCCCGGGGGGGGCTCGATCCCCAGCCTGCGGGCTTCATCTTCAAGGATTCCGCCTGCGGAGCCCCGGGTCCCCCCTTCCGCCGCTTCCGCCAGGGAAAAGCCCGCCCCCTTTTGGAAGGCCTCTTCCATGGTGATCCGCAGGAAGGGGGGCCTGAGCAGTTCCCGCCTTTCCCCGGAAACGAAGGGCAG
>JAISRD010000188.1 GCA_031273835.1 Treponema sp.
GTAACGGAGGCAAGGCTCCTGCAGTTATAGAAAGCGAACATGTCTATTTTCTCAACCCCTTCCGGAATGACAACGCTTGTTAGGGCGGCGTTTCCATTGAAAGCACTCCTTCCAATTTCCTTTACCGGCATCTCCTGTATGACGGCGGGTATACGCACCGCTGCCGCTTTACCCACATACTTTTTAACCACCGCCCCGGTTCCGTCTTCGGTGAGGCCCACCTCAAAATCAGCCTCCGTTTGGGCAAATGCCGCCGTAATTGCGGCCATTACAACAACCGTAACCAAAAGCATTTTTTTGTACATAAAACACGCCTTTGTTGAAACTTGAATCCACTATATTCTTTCACTATCGTTTTATCAAGCCGACCGGTACCTATTAGACTTGTTTAATAACCACCAGGGATGCATGAATCATGAGTCAAAGAAGCGGCCGGCTTCCCGGTTAAAAATTCTTGATTCTTCCCTTCTTTACCTTGGGTCCCTTACAGATCTTCGGGCAGTATGGAAAGCTCGGTCTCCCTGTCGAAATACCGGACCTTCTCCATGTTGACGGTAAAGTTTACCGTATCCCCCGCCTTAAAGCTGCGCCGGTTATCCGTGCGGGCCCTCAGGGGCTGGTTTCCAGCGCTGAGCCAAAGGTATATATCCGCCCCCATGGGTTCCACCACGCTTACTTCGGCGGGTATACAGGCGTCCCCCGGGGGGGCGTCAATTTCCCCCGCATAGGAAAGATCCTCCGGCCTTATGCCGGCAAAGAGATCCCTGCCGCCGTACTTTTTCAGCGCCTCCCTGTGGGCGGCGGCGGGGCGCAGTTCAAAACGCTCCCCGGCGAGAACCGGGCCGTCTTTATCGGCCGGCTTAAGGGTGAGGAAATTGATGGGAGGGGAACCGATAAAGCCCGCCACAAATTTGTTGACCGGATGGTTGTACAGGTGGAGGGGGCTCCCTGTCTGCTGGACCCTGCCGTCCTTCATCACGACGATCTTTGTCGCCATGGTCATGGCTTCCATCTGATCATGGGTAACGTAAATGATGGTGGCCTCAAGCCTGCGGTGCAGTTCCGAAAGTTCCGCCCTCATCTGCACCCGGAGTTTCGCGTCAAGGCCGGACAGGGGTTCGTCAAAAAGAAAAACCTTGGGGTCCCGGACTACGGCCCGGCCTATGGCGGCCCGCTGGCGCTGACCCCCCGAGAGGGCCCGGGGCTTGCGGTCCAGGAATTTTTCAATGTCCAGGAGTTTGGCGGTTTCGCGGATACGCCGGTCGATTTCCGCCCTGGGGACCTTTTTCAGCTTAAGCCCAAAGGCCATATTTTCGTACACCGACATGTGGGGATAGAGGGCGGAATTCTGGAAGATCATGGCAATATTCCGGTCCTTGGGGGCCCTGTCGTTCATCTTTTCCCCGTCGATGAACAGTTCCCCCGATGAAATATCCTCCAGGCCGGCGATCATCCTGAGGATGGCGGTCTTTCCGCAGCCCGAGGGACCCACAAAAACCACAAAATCCCTCTCTTCTATATCAATGGTAACATTATCAACCGCCGTCACTCCGCCGGCATAGATTTTACAGATATCCCTCAGCTCGACCCTTGCCATTGCCCCAGTGTAGAGGGGCGCCGGGGCTTTGTCAAGGAAAGATCCGCCCCCCGTAACGGCCAATAGAAAGGTTCCCCTGTTTCCGTTCAATGGAAACACCCCCTGATTTCCCGGTTCCTTGCCAAATTCCCCCCGGAATGATAAAATCCGGGTGGATTTTTTATTTCTGGAGGATACGCGCCATGGCTTGTGAATTTAACCCGTCAATCGCCTGTTCCTGTACTGCTTCCTGCCCCCGCCGGGGAAAATGCTGCGAATGCGTGGCTTACCACCGGGGCAAAAGTCAGTTTCCCGGCTGTTTTTTCTCGGCCGCCGGGGAAAAAAAATATGACCGTAGCTGGAAAGCTCTGCTCAGCGACCGGAGTTGAGGCATCGCCGGCGCTGTTAAAAAGGGCGTCTTGAAAGCTGGGGTCTAAAGGTATATTATCAAGGGCTATGTACAGGCCCTACATCAAACCGGTGGCCGAGGCTTCGCCGGATGTAAAAGTACCCAAATCCCGGCGTTCCAAATTTGTGCTGCTGGTATGTAGAATACTGGGGCGTATCTACCTTTTCTTCTTTCTCGGCGTCGTCAGGATAGTGCTTCGTAAGGGCGAGCATATTGCCGGGGCGTATAAACGGGCCTTGGCGGGGGACAGCCGCTGCATCATAGCCTTCCGCCATCCCAACGGAGGGGAACCCCAGCTTTTAATGTGGTTTATTCTCTTCAAACTCAGGGCCATGGCCCGGAAATTCCGTATCCGCTTCGCGAAACAGCCCCATGTGTCCTTTGTATACGGCTATGAAGTGGTCCGCTGGGGCGGCGTTATTGCCCGGTGGGTCATGCCCGGTTTGGGGTCCCTGCCGGTACATCACGCCAAGGTGGATTCTGACGGCATGGCCCGGATCTTCAAGGCCATTTCCGAGGGCCCCTATCCCCTGGCCATCGCCCCGGAGGGGCAGGTCAGCTATACCACCGAAGCGGTGCCCCGTCTTGAACAGGGGACGGTACGCATAGGCTTCAAGGCCGCGGATCGCCTCTACCGGGAAGGAAAGACCTGTCCCGTGGAGATACTGCCGGTATCCATACATTTCCGCTACGGCAGGATGGGACAGTGGTCCTTAAATAAGCTTTTGCGCAAAATAGAGAAATATACGGGCTTCGGCGGGCTCCGGGACAAGGCCCCCTTTTCCGAGCGCCTCAGGCGGGCCAGGGATCGTATCCTGGAACATAACGAAAAACGTTACCGCCTCAGCCCCCAGGGTTCCGCCGACGGAAATCAGGATTCCGCTAGCGGAAACCGGGGTTCCTTTGACGAACGGATCGACGCGATCATGGACGCCGCGCTGGACAGGGCGGAAAAGATACTGGGCATTAAAACCAAGGGCAACGATCTGATGGAAAGGGTCTACCACATCAGGCAAATCTGCTGGGACAGGATGATCATCCCCGGCATAACCTCCTTCAAGGGCCGCAGCCTCATGGAACGGGCTGTGGCGGATCTTAACTGCGGCGAAGCCTGGTATGCCTCGCGGCACATGGAATTGGTGGATTTTTGCTGGTATTTCAGGATACCCATACCGGAAGAAACGGCGCCCCTCTATATAAAGCTCGAATATGTTCAAAACCTCTGGGATTTTGCCAACCGCAGCATGGGCGGGGCCTATTCAAACCGGGTTTTCAATGTCCATCCGAAACGGGTGCTGATCCAGGTCGCCCCGGTGATAAACTTAAGCGCCCGGCTTAAGGAATACCATGAAAACAAAAAAGAGGCCATAAAAGCGGTCATGGAAGACCTTAAGAACTCATTTCTGGACTGCATACAGGAAGCGGCGGAGTACCAGATCTGGGGGGGATTATGCCCTGCATCGCAGAAGCCCTTGCCTTCGGATGGGATAAACTCAAGTCGGGCGGTATAGCCGCCCCCGGACTTGACGCGTCCCTCCTTCTGGCGGAAGTTTTACATGTTACCAGAGAAAAGCTCCGCCTCCTGGAAGGGGAAACCCTTAAAGAAGAAGATTACCGCCTTTTCCGCATCTGTCTGGATCGCCGGCTTTCGGGGGAATGTACGGCGTGGATTTTAGGCCGCAGGGAATTTTGGGGGCTTGATTTTCTTGTCGGTCCCGATGTCCTTGTCCCCAGGCCTGATACGGAGATCCTCGTGGAAAGGGCCCTGGAAGAACTTGCGTCCATGGAGGGACCTTTAAGGGTTCTGGATCTCTGTACCGGATCGGGGGCCGTAGCGGTGGCCCTGAAACATGAAAGGCCCGGTATGGATCTTTGGGGTTCCGATATATCCGAAAAAGCCCTGGCCCTTGCCCGGACCAACGCGGATCGGCTTTTATCCAAAATACTTCAATCCAAAGGGGTGAACCCCCGGATCAACTTTGTTTTGGGGGATCTTTTCGCCCCCTTCAAGGCCGCGGACCCCTTTTCCCTCATCGTAAGCAACCCTCCCTATGTGCGTTCCGGGGATATTCCCCGCCTGGACATTGAGGTGCGGCTTGAACCCCGCATAGCCCTGGACGGAGGGGACGACGGCCTGGCCCTTATAAGGCGCATTATAGGCGAAGCGCCATATTATCTGGAAAGGGGCGGATCGCTTCTCCTGGAAGCGGAAAGCCGGCAGATGGGGCAAATCGGGGAACTCCTTAAAAAAAGGGGCTTTACGGATATTTCCCTGAGCCAGGATCTATCCGGCCTGGACCGGGTCATTTCCGCCCGTTTTGGAGGGGCCGCATGAATCCCGCCATAGCCCTTTTTACCGAAAAAACCCGGGGTTATTCCAGGAAGGATCAGGAAAGGATACTGAACGCCGCCCTGCTGGCCGATGAACAGAGCAGGGAAAAGCTCCATCAACTCCTGGGAACCGCGGCGATTCTCTTTGACCTGAAACTCGACGCCGTAGCGATCATCGCCGTATTACTGCGGGATTGTATCGCCGTTCCCGGCGCGGCGGAAAATCTGGCGAAAAAATTCGATGGAAAAACGCTCCGCATGGCGGAGGAAGCGGCAAAACTCGCGGCCTTTTCCCCGGAAAGTAAAACAAAACAGGAAGCGGAAAATATACTCAAGATGCTCTTTGCCATGGCCGGGGACATCAGGATAATCCTGATCAAGCTGGCCGGTGAATTCCATACCATGCGGACCCTCGATTTTTTCCCCGCCGGGGAACGGCGGAAAACCGCCCGGCAATGCCTGGACATTTACGCCCCCCTGGCGGACAGGCTGGGCATCTCCTGGATTAAGGATGAGCTTGAGGATCTTGCCCTCAAGCACCTTAACCGGGATACCTATATGCAGATCAAGGAAATCGTGGCCCTTAAGAAGGGGGAACGGAGCAGTTTCCTCAATGCGGTACAGGAGAGAATCGTCAAAGAGGCAAGGGCCCTGGGCTTAACCGTGGAAGCCCACAGCAGGGCTAAACATTTTTACTCAATCTACCAGAAAATGCGTCGGCGGAACAAAGCCCCGGGGGATCTCTACGACCTCTTCGGCCTCCGTATACTCTGCGAAACCGAAGACAGCTGTTATATACTGCTTGGGCTGGTACACCGCCTCTGGAAACCCCTGGACGGCCGTTTCAAGGACTATATCGCCAGGCCCAAGTCCAACGGATACCGGAGTCTTCATACCACGGTCTCCGTCCCCGCCGCTTCCGGCGGGACGGAACAGGACGGAAAGATCCTGGAAATACAGATCCGTACCCGCGAAATGCACCAAAACGCCGAATACGGCGTGGCCGGACACTGGCTCTACAAACGGGGAAACGCAAAAACCGGCGATATTTCCGTTATCGGCGGCCTTAAAAATCTCTACCCCGATCATCTGAACAGGGGGCCGGAAGAAAGTTCCCCCCCCGGCGCATCCCAGCTTTTTTTCGAGGATATCAAGCGGGAACTCCTTAAGGATCGCATCTATGTCCTTACCCCCCTCAATAAGGTGGTGGAACTTCCCGCGGGCGCCACCCCGCTTGACTTTGCCTACGCGATCCATAGCGCCATAGGCGATCACTGTTCCCTGGCCAGGGCCGACGGCGCAATTATACCCCTGGGGTCGGCGCTGAAAAATACCCAGGTGGTGGAGATCGTAACTTCCACCGCCGCCCATCCCCGGTTAAACTGGCTGCGGCTCGTGAAAACCGCAAAGGCCCGGAGCAAGATACGATCCTACCTTCAGCGGAACGACGAAGCCCCCACGGGCGCGGTAAAGGTAAAAAAGGAGGATGTAAAAAAAAGCGCCCAAAAAAAGAAATTTGAAGAAACCAGGGAGAGCGCCGGGGAAGAAGGCACGGCGGGCGAACAGGGGTTCATACAACATACGGGGGCCCCGGTATTCAAGGTCCGGGTGGCGGACGAAAAAAACATGATGATCCGCTTTGCCGGATGCTGCAAGCCCATACTGGGGGACCCCATAGTGGGCTACGTCTCCCGGGGCAGGGGCATTATCATACACCGCCGGAACTGCGGCAATACCGCGCTGATTCCCGATTTTGCCGAGCGCAGGATAGAAACCCAATGGGAAAATACCGCTGTTACGATTAAGCGTTTCAGAATCGAGGCAAGAAAAGGCAAGGACCTCTTTGCGGAAATAGAAGAGGTTGTAAAAAAATTCCGGGGCCACCTTATCGAGGGAAAACTTGAGGACGCCGGAGGAAACCGCCTCTGGGGGTACTTTACAATACAGATGGAAGTGCAGGATGATGTTTCCAAGGTGATAAAACATCTGCGGGGAATTCCTGTGATACACAAGATTCAAGGACTGTAACGTGAAAAAATTGATAAAGGCGGTAAAATACGGCGTCTTTCCCCTATGTCTCCTCTGCCTGTTTGGGGGCTGTAAGGAACCGGACACCGTCGCCCCCCGTATAGAGGAACAGCCGCCTCCCGCTCCGAAAATCTCCACCCTCACCATAGTGGCCGCCGGGGATAATCTGATCCACGATATCATCTACCTGGCCCAAAGGCTCCCCGGCGCGGAGGAAAGCTACAATTTTGATTCCTGCTATGAGCATATCAAACCCCTCATAGAGCGGGCGGATCTGGCCTTTGTAAACCAGGAAACGATCATGGGCGGGAAGGCCCTGGGTCATTCGGGTTACCCCGTTTTCAACACCCCCCAGGAAAACGGGGACGCCCTGGTAAAAGCGGGCTTTGACGTGATAAACCAGGCTTCCAATCACAGCCTGGACAAGGGCGAGGCGGCGGTTTTCAATACCATGGATTATTGGGATAAACGCCGGGACGTGAGTTATTTAGGCCTGTTCAGAACAGCGGAAGACAGGGCGAACCGTAAAACCATTGTCGAAAAAAACGGCATTAAGGTAGGTTTTCTTTCGTATACCTACGGACTCAACGGCTTTTCCCTGCCAAAGGACAAACCCTGGCTGGTCCCTCTTATCGATACCGCGGTAATGGCCGGTGAAATTGACGCCCTGCGGCCCCTATGCGATTTGCTGGTGGTTTCCATGCACTGGGGAAATGAATTCAGCCACGAGA
Organism: Treponema sp.; assembly: GCA_031273835.1. Lineage (GTDB taxonomy): Bacteria > Spirochaetota > Spirochaetia > Treponematales > Breznakiellaceae > JAISRD01. The sequence continues at coordinate 7,076 of JAISRD010000188.1, forward strand.
TCAGCCTCCGGCAAAAGGAACTTGCCCTGTTCATGGCGGAACACAGGGTAGATCTTATTCTGGGCCACCATCCCCATGTAACCGGGCCCATGCATGTTATTTTCAGGCCCGACGGCGGCAGACTTGTATGTTACTATTCCCTGGGTGATTTTATTTCTCACACCCAGTCCGACAGAACGCCGGATACCATGCTGGGCGCCCTGGCCTATGTCAGGGTAAAAAAGACAAGCACAGCCCCCTCCGCCGGAGAGTCCGGCAAAAGCACCACGACCATTGAGGAGGCCCGGGCCATTCCCACGGTAAGCCACTACGGTAAAGGGAGGAGGCCCCCCTTTACCGTATACCCCCTCTACGATTACAGCGACGAACTGGCCGCCCTCCATTACAAGAACACTACCCTGGATTACCTTAAAGGGGTATCGTTAAAAATTTTCAGTATTTATATGCTGAACGAAAATCCCTTTAAGAAGCCTTGACCGCGCTCTTCTTTCCGTGGGCCACCGCCGCCTTACAGGTCTTGCATACCTTTACTTTAGTCCCCTCCGCTTCAAGTTCGTAGAGGATCTTTACATTCTTTCTTTCACAAACAGGGCAGGTTCCCCTTCCGCGGGAAACCTGATCCCGAATTCCCTTACCCCTGTGCGCCTTCGACATATCTACCCCCTAGGCTCTTTTTTTCGCGGACTTCTCGGCTTTCTTAGCCTTCTTGTCATCCTTGTCGGTTTTAAGAACATAATCCACCAATTCAAGGAACACAAGCTCCGCCGCGTCCCCGAAACGCTCGCCGAGTTTGATGATACGGGTATAACCGCCGGGCCTGTCCTTCATGCGAAGGGCTATATTGGTAAACAGCTTAGCTACTATGCCTTCATCGTAGAGGCGGCTGGAAACAATGCGCCGGTTATGAACCGAATCGATCTTTGCCCTGGTTATAAGCTTTTCCGCGCTCCGCCTTACCGCCAAAGCCTTGGTTTTAGTGGTTTTGATCCGTTCATGCCGGAACAGGGAGGTAACCATATTACGGTGCAGGGCCTTACGGTGAGCGGACATGCGCTCAAGGGGGTTAAAGCCTCTTCTATGCTTCATCTTCTTCTTCCTTCCGGGGTGTAACCCTTACAGCGTTCCGCAGGAGATTTACATCGGTAATCCCCAGGCCCAGGTTCCACTCCTTGAGTTTTTCCTTTATCTCCTGGAGTGATTTTTTGCCGAAATTCCTTGTCTTGGCGATATCGTCCTCGGTCTTTCTGGTAAGTTCCCCAATGGTTTTAATGTTGGCGTTTTTAAGGCAGTTGCTGGAACGGACGGATAACTCAAGCTCTTCCACCGGCGTACCAAGTATCTGCCTGATACGGTTGTCATCCGGATCATCATCCAGTTCGGCGCTCAGGCTGTTTTCATCAAAGTTGATGAAAACCGAAAGGAGGTCCTTTGCTATTTTCGCAGCCTCCGCCAGGGCGTCATCGGGTTTGACCGTACCGTCGGTCCACACTTCCAGGACCAGCTTATCATAATCGTTGCGCTGCCCTACCCTGGTGGGTTCCACGGAGTATTTTACCTTTTTAACCGGCGAATAAATGGCGTCCATGGGTATCGTACCGATCACTTCCACATAAAGCGCGTTGGATTCGGCGGGCACATAGCCCCGTCCCAGATCGATCTGTACCTCCATTTCCAGCCGGGCGTTATCCATCAAGGTCATTACATGCTGGCCGGGGCTTAATATCTCTACCTGGCCTTCGCGGTTAAAATCCTCGCTCTTTATATCCGCCTTTCCCGACCATTCATACAGAAGAAGGTTCTGCTCCATATCCTGAGGGAGGCGCAGCCTTATCTGTTTGAGGTTGTTGATAACCTCAAGGGTATCCTCCACAATATTGGGGATGGTCTCAAATTCACTGGAAACCGTATGCGCGTTCCCGTCGGCATCATAGGAGCTTATCTTGACCGCCGTAATGGCATACCCTTGAATTGAGGAAAGCAGAACCCTCCGCAGGGTATTCCCCACGGTCGTACCAAAACCCGGTTCAAAGGGAGCGGCAATGAACTTTCCGTAATTCGGCCTAAGTTCACTATGCTCAAAGGTAATACCTTTTGGACGTTTGAATCCTTTAGTCAGATTCTTACGGGCCATGGGGCCTCCTTATTTAGAATAATATTCGACTATCATCTGTTCCTTGATATCCGCAAGGTCTGTGATGTCGCTGCGCCGCGGAGAAACAAGGAATTTCCCCTTCATCGCGTCCGGGTCCAGCTGCAGCCAGGGCATAACGCCGGATTTCCCAAATTCTTTAAGAGCCTCCTTGACAATAATAAGGTTCCTGCTGCCCTCCCTGATTTCAACCTCATCTTCGGGTCTCACGAGATAGGAGGGGATATTTATCCGCCTGCCGTTTACCGTTACATGGCCGTGCAGTACAATCTGCCGGGCCTGGCTTCGGCTGGAAGCAAAACGCAGACGGTAGACCACATTGTCCAGCCTCCGTTCAAGAAGTACAAACAGGTTCTCGCCGGTAATTCCGGCCATACGCAGGGCCCTTTCAAAAAACAGGCTGAACTGCCTTTCCTGCATCCCGTAAATACGTTTAAGTTTCTGTTTTTCCCGCAGCTGAATGCCGTAATCGCTTCTTTTCCCGGCCCTTCCCTTGGGGTCCTTCCCCGGGGCGGGACGCTTTCTATTTATCGGGCATTTATCGCTTTTGCATCGATCTCCCTTGAGCATCAGCTTTTTACTCTCCGCCCTGCACAAGCGGCAGACAGGCCCGGTATATCTTGCCATCTCTTACTCCTTACTCAGGTTCCGTATACGGAAAACCAGGCTGCTATATACGGCGCGTCTTGCGGGGACGGCATCCGTTATGCGGAATGGGGGTTACATCGTTGATAGACTTTACTTTAATACCCAGCACGCCCAGCTGGCGGATTGCCGATTCCCGGCCTATGCCGGGCCCCTTAACATAGACATGCACTTCCCGAAGGCCCACCTGAAGGGCTTTCTGGGCGGCGGTTTCCGTAACCGTCTGGGCGGCAAAGGGGGTGGACTTTTTCGCCCCCCGGAAATTTAAACCCCCGGAACTTGCCCAGGAAATAGCGTTCCCCATTAAATCGGTTATGGTAACAATGGTATTGTTAAACGTAGCCTGAATATAGACATTACCCTCATAAACCGACTTCTTTTCTTTCCGCTTCTTTGTAGTAGCAGCCACTCACTCCTCCAAAATATTTTAAGGATTAGGATTTTCTAATCCTATTTCTTCTTACCCGCCACGGTTTTCTTTTTACCCTTCCGGGTACGGGCATTAGTTCTGGTTCTTTGACCGCGCAGGGGAAGGCCCTTGCGGTGCCGCAGCCCCCGGTAACAGCCTATATCCATAAGCCGCTTAATATTCAGGGCAACCTCGGTCCTCAGCCGCCCTTCCACCTTATAGTCGTTTTCAATGAGCTGACGCAGTCCGTTCAGCTCTTCCGGGGAAAGATCGTTAATCAGCCTTAAGGGATCGATCTTTGCCTTGGCGCAGATCTCATCGGCGCTTGAACGGCCTATACCGAAAATATAGGTAAGGGCGATATTAACGTGTTTGTTGGGGAGGTCAATCCCTGCTATACGTGCCATCCTTACTTACCCCTGTTTCTGCTTATGTTTAGGATTCTGACAAACGATGCGGATTATACCGTTCCGCTTGATGATCTTACACTTGTCGCAGATGGGTTTTACACTTGTCCGGACTTTCATCCTCTCAACTCCTTATCCCCGCAATTCCGGGATTAGCCTGAATTCCTCTAATGTAAACGGAATTCGGCGCTTCGTCTATATTGCCCTAGAGGTTCCTGCCCCGGAGCCGCCCCTTGCGGGTCAATCCGTCATGGTGGTGCATCTTTAAGAGGCTCTCCACCTGACTCATGGTATCCAAATCCACCCCTACCAGAATGAGCAGGGAGGTCCCGCCCATCAGATACGAGATATTGGCGGGAAAATCAAAGAGATACTGAATTATCGTCGGTATTATGGCAATCACCGCCAGATAAATTGAACCGGGCAGCACAATACGGTTCAGTATCTTGGTAAGGTACTCTTCTATACGGTCCGATCTAATCCCCGGAACGGACCCGCCGTTTTCCCGTATATTTTTGGCTATTTCAATGGGGTTAAGGCTTACCTGAGTGTAGAAGTAGGCAAAAAAGACGATCAAAAACACGTACAGTATATTGTACAGCCAGCCCCGGGGGGCCAAAATTTCCGAAATTTGCCTCAGCCAAACCACATTGGGCCCTATGGTCGAGGCAATCTGAACGGGAAAGGTGAGTATTGAGGAGGCGAAGATAACCGGAATAACCCCGGAGGGGTTGATCTTAAAGGGAATAAAGGCGTTGGGAATGCCGTACATACGCCGCCCCACGACGCGCTTGGCATAGTTTACCGGGATCTTCCGCTGTCCCTGCTGTTCAAAGACAACCAGCCCCACAATAACAATGAACAGGACAAACACGAGGATCACAAATACCGGGTGGGGTCTGCCGGTGGAAACCACCCGTTGAATAAGTTCCCAAATAGCCTGGGGCAGACGGGCAACGATGCCGGCATAGATAAGCAGGGAGATTCCGTTTCCTATGCCCCGCCGGGTAATCTGCTCCCCCAGCCACATAAGGAACATGGTCCCCGTGGTTACCGTCAATATGGCCACCATGGAAAAGAACACAAAATTATTAATCGTAAAGAGGTTGTCCACCTGGGTAGAGATGTACTGGGCATAACGGGTGATGGCAAAGGCCTGGATAATGCAGACCCCCACCGTACCCATACGCTGATAACTCTGGATCTTCTTCCGCCCCCCCTCTTCCTGGGAAAGCTTTTTGAGGGAGGGAAATACGATCAGCAGGAGCTGCATGATAATCGACATGGAGATATAGGGCATGATGCCCAGCATAAATACGGAGAAATTGGAGAAAGCGCCGCCGGCAAAGAAATCAAGGTAATCCACCACGGCATTGCCCGAATTGGTTTCCCTGAAAAAATTGGTCAGGGCCTGAATATTTATCCCCGGTACGGGTATAATCGCCCCAAGCCGGAAAATCAACAGGAGTATCACGGTAAAAAGTATCCGCTCCCGAAGTTCCTTGACCCTAAGAATACCGGTAAAAGGATTTGCCATCGCCTATTCCTGCGCTTTCTTTGTTCCGGCGTTTTTGACCGTAACGGTCCCGCCGGCTTTCTCAATTTTTTCCCTGGCGGAAGCCGAAAGGGCCTCCACCGATACATTGAGCTTCTTGGTTAAATCCCCCATTCCGAGGATCTTCACAGGTACGGGGCCCTTTGCCAGGCCCTTTTTGATAAGAGACGCGGGATTAACCGATTCCCCGTTTTCATAGCGTTTTTCTAATTCCCCCAGATTTACCACCTGGTATTCTTTCTTAAAGGGATAGTTGGAGAAACCCCGCTGCGCAAGCCTGCGGTACAGGGGCATCTGGCCCCCTTCAAAACCCACATAGGTTTTTCCGCCTGAACGGGCCTTCTGTCCCTTATTGCCCTTGCCCGCGGTGGTACCCCTGCCGGAACCGGCGCCGCGGCCAATGATCCGTTTCTTTTTATTGGCCCCCTCGGGGGCGTGTAAATCAAAATCCTGCATTTCTGCCTCCTCCAAACGTCATATAAGCGCCTGTAAACGCTTTACGCGTTCGGAATCTCCTCAACCGAAACCAGGTGGGAAACTTTTTTCACCATACCCAATATGGCGGGATTAGCTTCCTGTACAATACTGGAACCAATCTTTCCAAGCCCCAGGGAACGCACCGTTGCCCGCTGTTTGGGAAGTTTCCCTATAACGCTCCGGACAAGCTTAATTTTCAGCTTTGCCATGCTTAACCCCACAATTCCTTTAGGGACTTACCCCTGCTCTTCGCCAGGGCCCTGGCGTCCATCATTCTGCTGATACCTTCAAAGGTAGCCTTAACCACGTTGTACTGGCTTGAGGCGCCTATGGATTTGGAAAGCACATCGGTTATGCCGCCGGCCTCCATGATAGCCCTGACGGGACCGCCGGCGATTATCCCCGTACCGGAACAGGCGGGCTTAAGGTATACCCTTGAAGCCTTAAATATCCCCTGAATCTCATGGGGGATGGTCCCGTTTTTAATGGGAAGTTTTATCAAACTGCCCTTTGCCTTTTCTATGCTTTTGCGTATCGCTTCGGAAACATCGTTGGCTTTGCCGAAGCCGAAACCAACCCTGCCCTTCCTATCCCCCACCACGGTAAGGGCGGAAAATGAAAAGCGGCGGCCCCCCTTTACAACCTTGGCGGTACGGTTAAGCTTAACAAGCTTTTCGACAAATTCCTTGTCCTTTTCCTGATTCCTGTCCCGATCCCGCTCTCTGCGGCCGTCTCTTGAATGTTCCATTCCGCCCCCTAGAACTGTATCCCGGCTTTCCGGGCGCCGTCGGCCATTGCTTTCACCAGGCCATGATATAAATAACCGTTTCTGTCAAAGACCACGGCGCTTATATTTTTTTCCAGCAGCCTTTTTCCCATAACCTCGCCGAGCCGGCCCGCCCCCTCGACCGTGGGTTTAAGATCCTTAAGGTCCTTTTCCAGGGTTGAAGCGGAAGCAAGGGTATGTCCCTTGGCATCGTCGATAACCTGCATATAAAGCGCCCTATTACTCCTGGTTACGCTGAGCCTTGGCCGTTCCGCCGTCCCGGAGAGGGTCTTCCGTATATGGACTTTCCGTTTCCGCCGTTTCCTGTCCTTTTCCAACATCTTTTGCAGCATACTCTTCCTCTACCTATACAAGTCAAACAGGCGCCGAACGCATGGGCGTCCGGGTCTATTTGACGCCGGATTTTCCGACTTTCCTTCTGATTTTCTCGTTCTCATAACGGATACCCTTACCCTTGTAGGGTTCGGGTTTCCGCAGCTTACGGATCTGGGCGGCAAACTCGCCGACCCTCTGCTTGTCAATTCCGGAAACAATTACCTTACCGCCCGCCTCGGCGCTGACGGCTATTCCCTCAGGTATACCCACATATATGTCCATCGAATAGCCCAGGTTCATTACCAAAAGCTTATCCTGAACCTCGGCGCGGTAACCTACGCCGGTGATAATAAGGGTTTTGCTAAAACCGGACGAAACCCCCGCCACCATATTATTCAGCAGATTCCGGTACAAGCCGTGAAAGGCCTTGGTCTGCTTTTCCTCATTGGTCCGTCCGACCAGAATCTCGCCATCCTTCATCTGAAAATTGATAACCGGATGGTATTTCTGGGTCAGCTTTCCCTTGGGACCCTCCACGACGATAAGCTCGTCCTGGAAATCCACCTTAACGCCCTGGGGAATCTTGACCGGTATTTTTCCGATACGCGACATATACTCACCTCACCAAATGGTACAGATAATCTCGCCGCCGACCTTTTTTTCGGCCGCCTTCTTCCCGGTGGTTACCCCCTTGGAAGTCGAGACAATCAGGGTACCATAACCGTTATACACCCTGGGCATGTTCTTATAACCCGTATAAACCCGGCGACCGGGCTTACTTACCTTTTCAATGCCGTGAATTACCGGCCCGGTTTCGTCGTCATATTTCAGGAAGACCCTAATGGCATTGGCCCCTTCCTGGCTTACCTTCTTAAAATTCTTGATATAGCCTTCGGTCTTTAAGATCTTGACGATCTCAAGCTTAAGTTTTGAGGTAGAAATATCAACTTTTTCATGCTTCGCCATTCCGGCATTCCGGATTTTTGTCAGCATATCCGCAACTGGATCAGAAACGCTCATCCTTACTCTCCTACCAGCTTGATTTTGTGACGCCGGGTATCAGCCCTTCGCTCGCGAACTTGCGGAAACAAAGGCGGCACATCTCAAATTTTCTAAGATAACCCCTGGCCCGTCCGCAGATACGACAGCGGTTGACTTTCCTTGTTTTATACTTGGGCGTCCGTAAAGCCTTTATGATCATCGCTTTTCTTGCCATGTATACCTCACTTCCTAAAGGGCATGCCGAATTTGGCGAGGAAGGCCTTAGCCTCCGCGTCGGTCCGGGCGGATGTAACAATCACGATGTTAAGACCCGCAACCCGTTCTATTTTATCAAAATCAATTTCGGGGAAAATAATCTGTTCCGTGATGCCCATTGCATAGTTCCCGCGTCCGTCAAAGGCATTCTGGCTTACCCCCCGAAAATCCTTAACGCGGGGCAGGGCCGCATTCACAAGCCTGTCGAGGAATTCATACATCATGGCGCCCCGAAGGGTTACCTTGGCGCCGATTTCCTGGCCGGTCCTGATCTTAAAGTTGGCGATACTCTTCTTCGCCTTGGTCTTGACGGCCTTCTGTCCGGTAATGGTGGTAAGATCCTCTATGGCCGCGTCAAGCAGTTTCTTGTTCTGCAGGGCCTCCCCGACTCCCATGCTGACCACGATCTTTTTAAGCCTGGGGGTCTGCATGACCGAGGTATAGCCGAACTCCTTAAACATCTCAGGAGCAACCTGCTCACGGTACAGTTTCTTTAGCCGCGGTTCGTAGTTACCCATTACAGCGCCTCTCCGCATTTTCTGCAGACCCTTAGTTTTTTATCACCCGCAAGCTTGTACCCTATGCGGGTGGGTCCGCATTTTTTGCAGACGATCATCACATTGGATGCGTGGATCGCCGCCTCAATTTCCACGATGCCGCCCCTGTCCTGCTGGCTCCGGCGTTTCTTGGTTTTCTTGACCATGTTAAGGCCCTCTACCAGCAGCCGGTCCTTGTCCCTGAGTATTCCCAGTATGCGTCCCCGCTTTCCCTTATCCTTGCCGGCAATGATCTGGACGGTGTCTTCTTTCTTCAGTTTATATTTATGGGCCGTTTTCATAGCATATTCCTCTTACAGTACCTCGGGTGCGAGGGAAACTATCTTCATGAACTCCCCCCTTTCCCGCAGTTCCCTGGCAACGGGACCGAATACGCGCTTTCCCTTGGGATTAAGGGCCGCGTCGATAAGCACGCAGGCATTATCGTCGAAACGTATATAGGTGCCGTCGGGACGGCGGTATTCCTTATGGGTACGCACCACCACCGCTTTTTCCACGGAACCCTTTTTAACCGTCGAGGTTGGGAGGGCGCTCTTAACCGCCACCACGATAATGTCCCCGATACCAGCACACCTGCGCTTTGAACCTCCGAGAACCTTGATACACTGAACGATCTTGGCCCCCGAATTGTCGGCCACATTCAGGAACGTTTCAACCTGAATCATCACTGCTCTCCTTAGCGCGCCCGTTCAATAACAGCCGTAAGCTTCCAGCATTTTTCCTTGCTGATGGGACGGCATTCTATGACCCGTACCCGGTCGCCGGTTTTGGCTTGATTCTGTTCATCATGGGCCTTAACCTTTTTTGTCCGGGTAACGTACTTCTTATACAGGGGATGGAGGGCCTTGGTCTCGACGGCGACCACAATGGTTTTGTCCATTTTATCGCTCTTTACGATGCCCACAAACTCTTTTTTCCCGCTCTTGGCCCTAAGCTGTTCTTCCATGCTATGCCTTCTTCTCCGCTTTAAGTTCCTCGGCCCGGATAAGCGTATGAAGCCTGGCAAGCTGCCGGCGCATCACCCGCTTCTGCAGAGGATTATCCACATGCCCCATCACCATCTGGAAACGGAGATCCATGTATTTTCTGGAAAGTTCATCCCGCTTTGACTTGAGTTCCGGAAAGGACAGGTTCTTAAAGGAATTCTTCATGGCGACCTCCTATGCCCCCAGCTCAAAATCGGAACGGGCCACAAAGCGAGTCTTGATGGGAAGCTTTGCCCCGGCGAGGATCATCGCCTCTTCGGCAAGTTTCTTCTCAATGCCCCCCAGTTCAAACATCACCGTACCGGGTTTTACCACCGCCACCCAGTATTCCGGGGCGCCCTTGCCCTTGCCCATGCGGGTTTCCGCGGGCTTTTTGGTATAGGGCTTGTCGGGGAAGATCCGTATCCAGAGCTTTCCCCCCCGCTTTACATGACGATTCATGGCCACACGGGCCGCTTCTATCTGCCTGTTGGTGATCCACATCCGGTCCAGGGCTACCAGGCCGTACTCGCCGAATACCACGGTGTTTCCCCGGGTAGCGTTGCCGGGCATATTGCCCCGCTGGACCTTACGATGCCTTACACGTTTGGGACTAAGCATAATCTAACTCCTCGACCGCACGGCTGCGGAGCCGCGCGGTAAATCGAATGTGAAACACCGTTTCACACTAAGTCCTTACAGGCGCCCGATCACGCCGCTTCCTGACAAGTGCGCCGGCGTCTTCTTTCTGTTCCTTGCCGTAGCGCATGCCGTTATATACCCATACCTTGACGCCGATGGCCCCGAAGGTGGTATGGGCCTCGGCAAAACCGTAATCAATATCCGCCCTAAGGGTATGAAGGGGAATACGCCCCTCCTTGGCCTCCTCGGTACGGGACATTTCGGCCCCCCCCAGGCGGCCTGAAAGCCGGACCTTGATCCCCTGGGCGTTGCCCCGCTTAATCGCGTTGGAAATGGCCTGCTTCATGGTACGGCGGAAACTGCCCCTGGCTAAAAGCTGCCGGGCAATACCCTGGGCCACAATCTGGGCGTTACTGTCCGCGTTCCGTACCTCTTTGATCTTGATCTGTATCTTCTTGGCGGACTGGTCTCCCTTGGTCTTTACCGGACCCTGTATATGCTTTTGCAGTTCCGAGCCGATTTTTTCGATATTGGCGCCCTTAACCCCGATAATAACCCCGGGCCGCGCAGTATGGATCACAATGGTAATACGCTGGGAATAGCGGATTATTTCCAGCTCGGCAATATCCGCCCCCTTGGTCTCGGGTATGCTGAGGATAAATCTGCGAAGCTTAAGATCCTCATGCAGAGTAGCGGCGTATTCCCTTGGGTCCACATACCAGCGGGAAACCCAGGTTTTGTTGATCCCTATCCGCAGTCCAATAGGATTTACCTTCTGTCCCATTATTTCCCCGCCTTTACCGCCGCCGCAGTTTCGTCAATTACCACGGTAATGTGGCACATTCTTTTAAGGAGCATATCGGCCCGGCCCCGGCCCCGGCACCAAACCCGCTTCATCCGGGGACCTTCGTCCACCATTACCTCTTTAAGATAGAGCATGGTCTCGTCAAGTTTTTTATTACGGTTCAGCGCGTTGGACGCCGCGGATTTGACGGTCTTCCGCATCAATTTTGCCCCCCGGTGGGGCATATTTTCCAGAACAGCCATGGCGTCAGGATATGTTTTACGCCGTACCAGATCCGCCACGGGCCTGACTTTGTAGGGTGAGGCGATGATAAATTTAGAAACCGCCTTATATCCGCTCTTTGTTTCCATACTAACCTACTTCTTGGCTGCTTTCTTGTCGGAGCCGCTGTGGCCCCGGAAAATCCGGGTGGGGGAAAATTCCCCCAGCTTGTGTCCCACAAGGTTCTCGGTCACATACACGGGGACCCACACCTTGCCGTTATACACGGAAATGGTTCCCCCCACCATCTCGGGGATAATCGTGGAACAGCGGGAATAGGTCTTAATCATCTTCCTATCCCCGGCCTTGCTCATCTCAAGTACCTTTTTGTAAAGGCTCTTTTCGATAAAGGGCCCCTTCTTAATCGACCTCGACACCTGCTAAACTCTCCTTAAAAACCGGCGTTTTTCGGCTTTATTTTTTCTTCCCGCGGCTCACGATAAACCGCGATGAAGGTTTATGTTTCTTTCTGGTCTTGAATCCCTTGGTGGGCTGTCCCCAGGGGGAAACCGGGTGTATGCCCTTATTCTTGCCTTCGCCGCCGCCATGGGGATGATCCACCGGATTCATCGCCATGCCGCGCACCGTGGGCCGCACGCCCAGCCAGCGCCGACGGCCCGCCTTGCCCAGGGTAACATTCATGTGATCCTCATTACCCACAACCCCTATGGTGGCGTAGCACTTCTTGAAGATCATCCGCATTTCCCCCGAGGGAAGCTTAACCGTCACATAGTCCCCTTCTTTGGCGGCCACCAGGGCCCCCGTTCCGGCGGAACGGACCATCTGCCCCCCCTTACCCAGGGTAAGCTCAATGTTGTGGACCGTAAAGCCCAGGGGGATATTTTCCAGGGGAAGGGCGTTGCCGGCCTCAACGGGGGCGCCCGGACCGGCGATGATCCTGGCGCCGGCGGACAGACCCTTGGGGGCGATGATGTAGCGCTTATCCCCGTCGGCATAGGAAACCAGGGCAATATTGGCGCTGCGGTTAGGATCGTATTCTATCGTAACAACCCTTCCGGGAACGCCGATCTTGTTCCGCTTAAAATCAATTTCCCGGTAACGGCGTTTGTGGCCGCCTCCCTTATGGCGGACGCTGATCCTGCCGTTGGAATCCCGGCCCGCCTTTTCGGGGCGGCCGGAGACAAGGGATTTTTCGGGCTTAACCTTTTTGGTAAGCTCGGAAAAATCGAGGCTGGTCCACTGCCGCATACCCGCGGTTATCGGTTTATATGTTTTAACGCCCATTTTTATACGCCCTCAAAAACAGCTATCTTCTCTTCCTTGGGAAGCCGCACTATGGCCTTTTTCCAGGTTGAGGTATGGCCGGGCCTGTTCCGCAGCCGCTTTGGTTTACCCCCCACCACCATGACCGTACAGGAAACGGGATGGACCTTGAAAAGCCTGCGGACCGCTTCTTTGATCTCAATTTTGTTGGCCCTGGGATCTACCTTAAAAACATACTTCCCCTGCTCCCGCAGTATATTGGCCTTTTCGGAAAGTACCGGCTCAATCAGGATTGATTCGTAGTTCATTGGGCGGCCTCTTTTCCGTAAAATTCGCTGAGATTTTTCGCCGCTGTTTCAAACAGCAGCACCCTGCGGCCGTAGAATAGATCGTGGGCCCGCAGGCGGTTATAGGAGAGGAAAGAAAGCCAGGGAATATTCGCCCCCGCCCGCTTTACCATGGGATCGTCGTCTTTGAGGATCACCACGGTCCGTTCCGGGACGCCGAAATTATTCAACAGCGCCGCCAGATCCCTGGTTTTTCCCGATTCTATTGAAAAATCCTCCACCACCTTGAGGTTATCGCTTTGAACCTTGAGGCTGAGTATGGTTTTAAGGGCAAGGCGTTTTGCCTTTTTGGGGATAGCGTAGGAAAAGTCCCTGGGCTTGGGTCCGAAGATCGTTCCGCCGCCGACCAGGATCGGGGATTTTTTATCCCCCCGCCGGGCGCGGCCGGTTCCTTTTTGTTTATAGGGCTTGGCGTTTGAACCGTGGACTTCGCCGCGGTCCTTGGTCGAAGCGGTACCAAGCCTTTTATTGGCAAGCTCGTTATTGACGGCATACCAGATAAGATCGTCGTTTATGGGCAGGCCGAATACGCTGTCGTCCAGCTCTATGGAGCGCAGTTCCTTGCCTTCCCTGGAATACACTGTACGGTTCATCATCGTCCTCGTTATTTTTTAACCGCGGCCCTGACCGTTACCAAACTGCGGTTAACGCCCGGTACGGCGCCCCGCACCATCAGAAGCTGCTTTTCCGTATCCAGCTTAACCACCCTAAGGCTCAGCACGGTTACCTGTTCCCGCCCCATGCGTCCGGGAAGTTTTACATTCTTGAAGGTCTTATGGGGATAGGTGGACTGCCCCGTCGAGCCGGGCTCACGGTGAAATTTAGAACCGTGGGTACGGCGGCCTCCGGCAAAACCCCAGCGCTTCACAACGCCCTGAAATCCCTTGCCTTTGGAAATTCCCGTTACATCCACATAACGGCAGCCTTCAAACAGTTCCGCCCCCAGGGCGTCTCCGGCCTGTACGTTCTTTTCAAAATCCCTGAATTCCCTTACGGTTTTTTTCGGGGGGATATTCTCCGGAAACTGGCCGGCATAGGGCTTCTTGATTTTAATTTTCTTCATATCATCAACCCCAAGAAGCACCGCCTCGTAGCCGTCCTTTTCCTTTTCTTTCCGGGCTATGACCATGTTAGGATCGATGCGCAAGACCGTTACCGGCACAAGGTAACCTGTCTCGTCAAAGATCTGCGTCATTCCCACTTTTTTGGCCATAAGACCCAGCATGATAACCTCTGTTTTGCACGGCTAAAAGCCGCATCTCTTATCAACGTAAATAAAAAATTCATGACCCGCATGAAAAATCGAACTACTGCTTAATTTCCACATCCACACCAGCGGGAAGCTCCAGCTTCATCAAGGAATCCATCACCTCCGAAGAGGGATTGATAATATCGATCAGCCTCTTGTGGGTACGCATCTCAAACTGCTCACGGCTCTTTTTGTTCACATGGGGCGAACGGAGTACCGTAAACTTATTTATACGGGTAGGAAGGGGAATGGGACCGGTTACTTTGGCCCCCGCCTTCTGCACCGTTTGAACGATAGATTTCGCACTCTGATCGATCAACTCCACATCGAAACCGCGTAGTTTTACGCGAATTCGTTCCATAGCCATTACTCCTCCGCCCCAAGATCATTGGGGAAATAAACTAAAAACCCGGCGCTTCCCCAGAGGGGCTTGCCGGGTTTTCCGCGCAATTACTCTACGATTTCCACAACCTGGCCGGAAGCGACGGTTTTGCCCCCCTCACGGATGGCAAAACGGAGCCCCTTTTCCATGGCGATAGGATGGATCAGCTCGCCGAAGATTTCGGTATTATCGCCGGGCATAACCATTTCCTTGCCTTCGGGCAGTTCGACCGTACCGGTAATATCGGTGGTCCGGAAATAGAACTGGGGCCGGTAACCCTTAAAGAAGGGGCTGTGACGTCCGCCCTCTTCCTTGGAAAGACAGTAGATCTGACCCTTGAATTTGCTGTGGGGATTGATGGAACCGGGTTTTGCGAGAACCTGTCCGCGCTCCACTTCCTTCTTTTCTATGCCGCGGAGCAGGGTGCCGACATTGTCGCCGGACTGGGCCTGATCAAGGAGCTTGTTAAACATTTCAATGCCGGTAACAACGGTCTTCTTGGTAGGTCTAATGCCGACGATTTCGATTTCTTCGCCGAGCTTGAGTATGCCCCGCTCCACCTTGCCGGTAACGACCGTACCGCGACCGGGTATCGTAAAGACATCCTCGATGGGCATGATGAAGGGCTTCGCATCGTCCCGGATAGGATCGGGGAAATAGCTGTCCATGGCGTCGAGGAGTTCCTGAATACAGCCGGTATCTTCGTTTTCCTCACCCTTATTGAGGGCCTCCATGGCCTTAAAAGCGGAACCCTTAATAATGGGAATCTCATTGCCGGGGAAACCATTGGCGGTAAGCACATCCTTGACTTCCTCTTCCACGATTTCCAGCAGATCCGGATCGTCCACCGCGTCAATCTTGTTGAGGAACACAATGATATTGGGGACCCCTACCTGGCGGGCCAGAATGATATGCTCCCGGGTCTGGGGCATAACCGAATCCGGCGCGGAAACGACAAGAACGGCGCCGTCCATCTGGGCCGCCCCGGTGATCATGTTTTTAATGTAGTCCGCGTGGCCGGGACAGTCGATATGGGCATAGTGCCGCTTATCGGACTGATATTCCAGGTGCCGGGTATTGATAGTGATGCCCCGGGCCTTCTCCTCAGGAGCATTATCAATATCATCAAATTTCATGACCTTATCACCGTAGTGCTTTCCGCAGTACATTGTGATGGCTGCGGAAAGGGTGGTCTTGCCGTGGTCAACATGTCCTATGGTGCCCACGTTCATGTGGATCTTTGTTCTATTGAACTTATCCTTTGCCATTACTTCTTCCTCCTCAATATATTAAAGCCAAAATACATTCACTTCTCACGCCGAACCGAAAAGGTTTTTAAGGAGGGGACGAAAAGACAAGCATAACCCCGGAGGGATAACAAGACTATCGTTCCACCTATCCCATCAAAACTGATGATCGGTTTGGACATCCGGCAATTGCCAGGGGCAATTACCATAATTTGCTAAAGCAAATTATCTATGGCCCTTTACCACCTATAATGGGCAAAGGCCTTATTTGCCTCCGCCATTTTATGCGTATCCTCACGCTTTTTGAAGGCCGTTCCGGTGCTATTATACGCGTCCAGCAACTCCGCCGCAAGCCTGTCTCCCATGCCGCGGCCGGTACGGCTCCTGGCGGCGTTGATAATCCACCGCATACCAAGGGCTTCCCGCCTGATCTCCCTGATCTCCACAGGAACCTGGTAGGTAGCGCCCCCGACCCGCCTGGATTTAACCTCCACCATGGGCTTTACATTATCAATGGCCTTGAGAAACACCTCCAAAGGTTCTTTTTCCACCTTTGACTGGAGTATCCCCATGGCTTCATGGACGATACGGAGGGACACGGAACGTTTACCCTCCCACATCATACGGTTTACAAATTTAGAAACCACCACGCTGTTGTATTTAGGATCCGGAAGTATGCCCCGGTCCACCGTTTTCTTCTTCCTGCCCATAACGCCTATGCCTTTGGCCGTTTGGCGCCGTATTTTGAACGGCTCCGCTTGCGGTCTTCCACGCCAAGGGTATCCTTGGCGCCCCTGATAATGTGGTAACGGACCCCGGGGAGGTCCTTTACCCGGCCGCCCCTGACCAGAACAACCGAATGTTCCTGCAGGTTGTGGCCTATGCCGGGAATATAGGCGGTAACCTCGGTCCCATGGGAAAGCCGTACACGGGCAACCTTGCGGAGGGCCGAATTCGGCTTTTTGGGCGTAACGGTCATCACCCTGGTACAAACCCCCCGCTTTTGAGGGCAGGATTGCAGGGCCGGTGACTTTGTTTTGGAAGTGATCTTCTGCCTTCCAAAACGGACCAACTGGTTGATCGTAGGCACTAAAAGCTCCTTATACCGCGGTTAAGGGACCATCCCGGCGGAACCGGAACAAAACCGCAACTGCGGCACAGCATCAGAGACTCCAAAAAAAGGTACTAATAAAACCAGGAGTCAAAATATATAGAAAACGGGAAACCCGTATTCTTTCGCCAAGGAGCTATAGTTTTACCAAAAAACAAAAAAAAGATCAAGCCCCCGGTGAAAAAAACTTACAAAAATCCTCTAAGTTTTGCCGATTTTGCGGAAATTTCGCCGGATTTACCGGTTTGCTCAATCTTAAAAACATGTTAGAATCTTAATATAACAAAGGCAATGCTATGAAGGAAATAGAAAACTCCGGATACGGGTCCCTCCGGGCCTCTTTCCTGGAGTTCCGTGAAAAATACCGGGAGCGGAAAGAAGAAATCCGGGCCCTCCTTGCGAAAACAGAGGCCGCAAAGAGGGAAACCCTTGGATTTCTAAAAAAGGCAAACCGCTGTACCCGGTATTTAACCGGAAAACAAAGGCGGGAAACGGGAATTTTGTACCACCCCGGTTTTTTTGATTCCCGCATCAGAGGGCATACCCGGCCTGTCCCCGTTACCCCTTCCTCCCCCGATCTGAAAAGGGAAATTCCGCCGGAATTTCCCGGAAAAAAGCTCCCCCGGGAGCTAAAGGAGGAAGAAATAAAACTGCTCCGCCTTATCAATTCCCTAAAAAAAGAACTTTTAGCCCTGGATCTCCTGGAAATGCGGTGCCGGGAACTGCTTCTTTCGGCCGCAAAAGCCCTGGAAGCGTTTACCCATGAATACCGCCTCATACGCCGCCGTATCTACCCCTTCAGGTTCTTCAGCGCCCTCTCCAAATCCTTCCGTCGCCTGCGGGGGCTTTCTTATTTTTCGTCCGGGGATCTGCGGGAACTGACGGTTCTGGGGGAGCTTACCGGCCATGTAGTAAAAATAGCCGATTCACCGGTACTATAAAAAAGACCGATACTAAAAGAAACAGAGGAGCGGAATGCCGGGTAAGCACATAGCCAAGATATTGAAAAACGCCGCCCCCATTCCCGCCGAGGAAATTCCCCGGTTTTTTGAACTGCTCCTGGAATGTCAGCATGAATCGGAAATAACCAAACGGGAAATAGAAAAACTATCCTCCATGAAGGAGGTGATGATCCGGGAGATCACCGGAAAGTACAGTTTTTATGAATTTTTCTTTAACCGGATCTTTGCCGAACGCCAGGAAGCGATAAAAAAAGACTTTGAGATAATTGATAAGGGCATAAAGGAGAATAACCGTGAACTGCTGTCCGCGGGGATCTCCGGCCTCTCCCAGGTGGTGGCCTCAAGCCCCTTTACCGACCTGGACAAGCTCCGTAAAATGCTTGAATCCTTTTAGGGGCGGAATTTAAGGGGCCTTGAGGAATTTCCGGTTTCGATTAAGCGCCTGGAGATCCCGGCAATTCTCAGTTTACCCGCCGCCCTACCGAACTCTGCGCTTTCCGGTACTCCCCGTCACATATCTCCAATGTCGTGTGAAACCGGAACGCCGATAGATTCAACAGAAAAAATATCTCCGCATAAACGGGATCTCGCCTTAAGTACCGCGCTCCGCCGCCGCTTCCAGGGCCGCCCTGATCCGCTCCGTTTCGTTTTCCGCCCCCCCGTATTCGGCGAGGATACGGCTTACTTTTTCGTAGCCCAGTACCGGCACATAGGACGCGGCAAAGGCACGGGAAGCGTTGAGCAGGGCGGCGCAGCGCTCGGGGTCGGCCTTGAGGGTTTCCACGCATTTGGTACGGAAAAGGAAACAGCCGTCTTTAAGGAGGCTTAGGCTTTCCAGCAGCGCGTCGGCCATGAGGGGGGCAAAGGCGTTCAGTTCAAATTCCCCACGGGAGGCGGCCATGGAGATCGCAGCGTCGTTGGCGCAGATCTTGATGCCCAGTTGTATCACCATTTCGGGGATCACGGGGTTGACCTTACCCGCCATGATCGTGCTTCCCTTTTGAAGCGGGGCCAGGCGGATCTCGGCGAAGCCCCCACGGGGGCCCGAATTCATCAGCCTGAGGTCCCCGGCTATCTTCATCAAGTTCACCGCCAGGGCTTTAAGGAGTCCCGATACTTCCACAAAGACGTCCCAGTTCTGGGTCAGGTCCATGGGGTACTCCGCCGCCGCCAGGCCTATGCCGGTGATCCTCCGCAGTTCCTCGACGACCCGGTGGCGGTAACGGCGGAACGCCGCGGTATCCCCGGCCTTTGCAGCCGCGCCGCCCGCCCCGGGGCCCGCAAGGAAACCGGGGCCCCCCACCGCCGCGCCGCCGAGGTTTACCTGACGGAGCCTTTCTTCCACCTTGTAAAGCCGCCACCTGTCCCGGGCTATGGCCTGGGCGTAGGCGCCGAATTCCTCCCCCAGGGTAACGGGCACGGCGTCCATGAGCTCGGTGCGGCCCAGCTTACCTATACCGGCGTATTCGTTTTCTTTTTTTTGCAGGGCCTCCTGGAGGGCGGCGCAGGCTTCGGAAAGCTCCCGTAAAAGTTCGACGGCGGCAATGCGGAGCGCCGTGGGGTACACGTCGTTGGTGGACTGGAAACGGTTCACGTCCTCCAGGGGATGAAGGGCGCCGTAATCGCCGGGTTTCTTCCCCATGATGACCAGGGCGAGGTTGGACAGCACTTCGTTGACGTTCATGTGGGCCGAGGTTCCCGCCCCGCCCTGGAGGGCGCTGGTGATAAAGTCGCCGTCCGCTTTTCCGGCCAGGACCCTGTCGCAGGCTTCGGCGACGGCGCGGAATTTTTCCGCCTCCCCCGGCCTTTCCCCGGTTTCGGCGTAGAGTTCGGCGAAGACCAGGGCGGCGGCTTTCTTTACCTTTACCATGGCGTAAATAAGGCGGAGGTTTACCCTTTTATAGTCCAGGGCGAAATTCTCCCCCGCCCGGGCGGCTTCCAAACCGTAGAGGGCCTCATCGGGAAGGGATAAGGACCCCAGCCCGTCCTTTTCGATACGCATCGCCTTAAACGCCGTCCAGTTCGGCCAGGATATGGGGGAAGACGGCGATACAGCGCCTGAGTATGCCCTGGATGTGGGCGATGGCGACCCCGTAGTTGGTAAAAGCTACGCGCTGATCGGCGGCGCAGTCCCGGCGGTAACGCAGTTCCCTGTCGTTGAGCATACAGGCGCCGCAGTGGATTATCATCCTAAAGGGAGAAAGATCTTCGGGAAAATCCCCGCCGGAGCTGAAAACAAATTCCGGCCTTTTCCCCGTGTGCTGTTTTATCCACCGGGGGAGTTTTACCGTGCCGATGTCGTCGCACTGCCGGTGATGGGTACAGCCCTCGCAGATCAGCAAGCGGTCCCCGTCCTCGATGCGGTCAAGGACCGCCGCTCCCCGGACCGCGGGGGCGAGGAAACCCTTGTACCGGGCGAAGAGTATCGAAAACGAGGTGAGGGGTATGTCCTCGGGCGTATCGGCGGAGACCTTGGCAAAGACCTGGCTGTCGGTGATTACCAGGGCGGGTTTTTTCCCGATATTTTCCAGGGTTTCCCGCAGCTCGAATTCCTTGACCACCACGGCCGCCGCGTCCGCTTCCAGTATGTCCCGTATGGTCTGCTGCTGGGGAAGGATCAAACGGCCCCTGGGGGCGGCTTTGTCGATGGGGGTTACCAGTACCACAAAATCGCCGGGCCGGATCAGGTCCCCGGCGATACGGAGTTTCGGTTCTTCAGGTTTAGCCAGGGCGGCCATACGCTCCTTGAGCAGGTCAATGTTGAAGCCCGTCTTCGCGCTGACCAGGAGGGCGTTGTCCGGTCCCGCCGGGCCGCCGGCAGGTTCCGCCGCGGCGGCGCTTCCCGGTCCCGCCGGGCCGTCAAGTAAATCGCTTTTATTGTACGCGGTAATCCAGGGGATGCGCTTTTCCTGAAAAAGGGCGGCCAGTTCCCGGTCGGCGGCGCTTAAGCCCGCGGGGGCCTCCGTTACCAGTACGGCCAGATCGGTCCTGTTAAGAACCTGTTTGGCCTTCCGTACCCGCAGTTCCCCCAGGGGCCCTTCGTCGTCAAAGCCCGGCGTATCTATGATCAGCACCGGCCCCAGGGGGAGCAGTTCCATGGCCTTGGAAACGGGATCGGTGGTGGTTCCCTTGATTTCCGAAACAACCACAAGGTCCTGGCCGGTAACGGCGTTTACCAGGCTTGATTTGCCGGCGTTTCTCCGACCGAAAAAACCGATGTGGACCCGGCCGGCCGCGGGGGTGTCGTTAAGGCCCATACTTAGACCGGTATTTCAAAAACCCCTTCAAGGATGTGCCGGGGCTGATAGGGATAGCGGTTTACCTCCTCCAGTCTGGTTACTCCTGAAAGTACCAGAACGGTTTCGATCTCCGACTCGACCCCGGCCTGAATATCCGTATCCATGCGGTCCCCGATTATGGCCGTTTCTTCCCGTTTAACGTTAAGCCTGCGGAGGCCGTGCCGCATCATCAGCGGATTGGGCTTTCCCACAAAATAGGCCTTCTTACCCGTGGCAAGTTCTATGGGGGCCACCAGGGCGCCGCAGGCGGGTACGATGATCCCCCCCTCAATGGGGCCGCTCAGGTCGGGGTTTGTTCCGATAAGCCGGGCGCCGCCTTCAATAAGCTTTACCGCCCGCTCAAGAGCCTCAAGGCTGTAACCCCGGCCCTCGCCGACCACCACATAATCGGGATTCACGTTGTTCATCGTAAAGCCCGCGTCGTAGAGGGCCTGGATCAGCCCCGGCTCGCCTATGGCGTACACCGACCCGCCGGGCCGCTGGGAGGCAAGAAAACCCGCCGTGGCCAGGGCGCTGGTGTAAAAGTGTTCCGGATCAACGTTGATCCCCAGCCGTGAAAGCTTTTGGGACAGTTCCAGCGGAGAGCGTTCGCTGGAATTGGTAAGGAAAAGGAAGGCCTTGTTATTGGCCTCCATCCATTCCACCAGTTCAAGAGCGCCCTTAAGGAGCTGATTTCCATGGTAGATCACCCCGTCCATATCAATGATAAAGGCCTGCTTGGACCTTATCTGATCAATATCCGGTTTCATATACAAACTATAATCTTCTTTTACTCCGGTTTGCAATGCCCCGTTGAAATCAAAAGGCCGTTCTTGCATTGATTTAACTTTTCTTTCATACTGTATAACAGTTCAATTAAAACTGGAGTAAAAACCATGATAAAAGAATCCATCGCAAAGGCCCTCAGCGAGCAGGTCAACGCCGAATACTATTCGGCCTATCTGTACCTTGCCATGTCGGCCCACGCGGACAGGGCCGGTTATAAGGGCATAGCAAACTGGCTTTTTGTTCAGGCCCGGGAGGAGACGGCCCACGGGACCCATCTGTATCAGTATATTCTTGAACGGGGGGCCTCTCCCGTCTTCAAGGATATTAAAGCGCCGGAACTGTCCTTTTCAGGGGTTACGGAAATTTTTGAAAAGGTTCTGGCCCATGAACGGTATGTAACGGGGCTTATCAATAAAATTGCCGGATTGGCCCAGGAAGAACAGGATCACGCGGGCTATAACTTTATTATGTGGTATGTGAATGAGCAGGTAGAAGAAGAAGCTACTGCGGATGAACTCCTTACCAAGATCAGGATGGCGGAAAATTATCCCGGCCTGCTCTTTACCATTGACGCCGAACTGGGGAACCGGACCTTTGTCGATCCCTTTGGGGGGACCGCCGGCTGAGCTCCCTCCCATGATAGTCGTACTTTCCAGGGGCATTTCATCCTACGATAAAGAATTGGTCCGCATTTATCTGCGGGACCGGGGCTTTGCGGTCCGGGACCAGCAGTTCGGCGACGATGAGGTAATCGGCGCGGCGGGCAAGGGGGTCCTCGATCTGCGGGAACTGGGGCTGCTTCCCGGTGTGGAACGGGTTGCCGCCACCAGCAAACCCTATGAACTGGCCTCCCGGGAAACCAAGGCGGAGGATACCATTGTCAGCGTCGGCGGAAGCGGGGGAATGGTAAAGATAGGCGGCTCCCGGATCACCGTGATTGCCGGACCCTGCGCCGTGGAAAGCAGGGAGCAGATACGGGAGACCGCCGCCCGGGTGCGGGAATCCGGGGCGGTGCTGCTGCGGGGGGGGGCCTTTAAGCCCCGGTCCAGCCCCTATGCCTTTCAGGGCCTGGGGATGAAGGGCCTTGAGTACATGAAGGAAGCGGGGGACGCCGAGGGGATGCCTATTGTTACCGAGGTGGTTTCCCCCGAATATGTGGTGGAGATGAAGGACCTTACCGATATGTTCCAGATTGGGGCCCGGAATATGCAGAACTTCGCCCTCCTGAAAAAAGTGGGTTCCGTGGGAAAACCCGTGCTCTTAAAGCGGGGGCCCTCGGCGACCATTGAAGAATGGCTCCTCTCGGCGGAATATCTGCTTGCGGCGGGGACCAACGACGTGGTGCTCTGCGAGCGGGGTATACGTACCTTTGAAACCTATACCCGTAATACCCTGGATATTTCGGCGATTCCCGTGGTGAAGACCCTTTCCCATCTTCCGGTCATTGTCGATCCCAGCCACGCCGTAGGCATACGGGCCAAGGTCGCCCCGGCGGCCCTGGCGGCCATCGCGGCGGGGGCCGACGGCCTTACCGTGGAAGTCCATCCCCGGCCGGACGAAGCCCTCTCCGATGGCCCCCAGTCCCTTTACCCGGAACAGTTTGAAAAGCTTATGCGGGACATTGAAGCCCTGGCCCCGGTGGTGGGGAAGGAACTGCTCCGTACGCCGCGGCCTGAGGGAACGGCGGCGGGCAGGCGGGGGGGCCCGCAGGCGGGCAGCCTCTTTGAGGGATTTACGGCTTTGCCCGTGGCCTATAACGGGGAAAGCGGGGCCTTTGCCGAACAGGCGCTGATGCGTATTTTCGGGGAAGACGTAAAGCGCAGGCAGGTCCAGTCATTCAAGGAGGTCTTTGACGCCGTGCTGGACGGTTCGGTCTGCGCCGGGGTGATGCCGGCGGAGAACAGCCTTTCGGGGAGCATCCATGAAAATTACGATCTCTTTCTGAGGTACCCCGATATTGCCATCGTGGGGGAACTTAAACTCAGGATCGTACACTGCCTTATAGGGGATGAACACGCCCGTTTGGACACGATTTCCATAGTCCGCAGCCATCCCCAGGGTTTTGCCCAGTGCAAGGAATTCCTGGACAAGTATCCCGGATGGCAGCTTGAGGCCTGCAACAATACCGCCGCGGCGGTGGCCTCAATCGCCCGGGAAGGGGCCGTTAAGGTGGCGGCCATTGCCGGCGCCGCCGCCGCCAGGGCCCACGGATTAAAGGTGTTGAAGGAAGGGATTGAGACCAACCCCCTCAACTATACCCGTTTTCTTATTATCAGCAGAAAAATTTCCGGCAGGGATGGAGAGTGGTTCGGCAATGCCTGGGTTCCCCCCAGCCTGGGTTCGGAAAAGCCCAACAAGGCAAGCCTGGTATTCTCGGTCCCCGATAAACCCGGATCGCTTTTTGCCTGCCTCAAGATCATGGCCGACCGGGGGATCAACCTTTCCAAGCTCGAATCCCGGCCCATTCAGGGAAAGCCCTGGGAATACCAGTTCTACGCGGACGTATCCCTCCCGGAAACCGAGGGGGATTTTGCCCTGATCATGGAAGAGTTAAAAACCAAAACCGAGGACTTTAGATTTTTGGGCGCTTACCGGGGTTCGCTTTAACCGCGGGGACAGCCTGAACGCCGTATTGTTTGGCTTATCTTCCGCCGACGCCGCCAGAAGCAACCTGCATACCTTCCCGCAGGGGGGCGCCGTTACCAAGGGCAATCACTTCCCCGGCGGCAAGGCCCGAAAGAACTTCCCGTTCTCCCCCGGGAAGTTCCGCTCCCAGCGCCACCTTCCGTTCAAAGGCTTTTCCCCGGATAATAACAAATACGGTTCCCTCGTCTCCGTTCCGGTTAAGTACCGCGTCCTGGGGAACGGCAACACAGCGCCTGGGGGGTCCCGCGCTGATACTGACCCTGGCAAACATGCCGGGCTTTAAGCTTTCCCCCACTTCCTGTCCCGAAAGTAGTATACGGACAGTAAAGGTAAAGGATTGGCTGTCCGCCTGGGGGGCGACAAGATCGACCGTTCCGCCGTAGGTCCCCCCGGCGCCGTCCACCGTTACGGATGCATCCATGCCCTTTTGAAGGCGCATGGCGTCCCCTTCATTCAGGGTGATTATCGCATAGAGCGATTCGGTGTCGATGAGGGTAAGTATCTTATCGCCCCGGCCGGCCCGTTCCCCCGTCTCCAGATAGCGGGCCCCCACGGTCCCCGATACGCCGGCATATATATTCAGTTCCGCAAAGGCCAGCCGGGCGGATTCCAGTTCCTTGGCCGCCGCTTCCAGCTGGGCTTCGGCGGCTTCCAGTTCCGCCCTAAGGGTAGAAACGGCAAGTTGAACCAGGGCGGCGCTGCGGTCGGCCTCACCGGGAAAGCCCCCCGGAGGTATCAGGCCCGCGGCGGACAGATCCCTGTCCCGGAGGCCCACGGTCCGTATCTCCAGATCCTGTTCCATGAGCCGTATCTGTTCCGCCCCGCTGTCCAGGTTAAAACGGCTCCCCCGTATCTCTTCTTCGCTCAAACCCCCGGCTTCATAGAGTTTTTCCTCACCGTTCTGTTTGCGCTGGGCTTCGGCATAGGCCCTGCGGGTCTGGGCCAGTTCCGCCTCGGTTTTAGCGATGCTCAACAGCTCCGCCTCGGCGCTGAAACGGCCCTCAAGCAGGCGGGCCTGTGCGAGCTTTACCGCCGCCTGGGTCTGGGCATAGGCGTTCTCCGCCCTGCCCACCGCAAGCTTGATCTGGGGATTGTCCAGGATCAGAACCAGGGCGCCTGCCCGCACGGCGTCCCCCTCACGGTAGTAAAGGCGGCCGATAATTCCGTCCTGGGGGGCGGTAATATCCACCTTGGTCAGGAAGGAAAGGGCGCCGAATCCTGAAAGTTCATCAGGGATAACACGTTCCGTAACGGTCAGGGTTTCAACGGTATGGACCGCCCCGTCGATATTAAGGTTCCCGGCCCTGCCGGCGCAGGAAGAAAAAACCATGCCGAGTAAAACCGGCGTAAACAGGATGATTTTTCCCCGTCCAAAAAGATGGTTCACCGTATTCCTCCTTGATGTACTATAAATTCACCCAGCGTTCCGGGTTTTAAATTCAACAGCCGTTCCAGTTCCCATTCCGCGGTCAGCAGGGCGGCCGCCGCTTCCACGGCCTCCGCCTCCTTCTGGGCATAGAGGAGCCGTTCTTCCATCAGTTCCACCCTGGTGATACGCCCCAGGGTAAGGAGCAGTTCCTGGAGCCGGTATTTTTCCTCCGCCAGGCCGAGGGCTTTCAAAGCCGAGGCTTTCCTTTCCCCGCTGAGTATCATCTTTTCCAGTCCCAGCGCCGCGGATCGTCCTACCCTTTCCCGGCTGAGGCGCAGATTTTCCCGTTCCAGCGCCAGGGCAAGCCGGGCCTGTTTTGGGTTCAGCGCCGACGCCGGATCGGGCAGGGGGCTTACGCTGGTTTGGGCCCTGGCGGTTCTGTCGTAGGGCGGTTCCCAGTCGGCGTTTCCCCCGGCGGAGACGCTGAACCAGGGGGAGGAAAATTGTACCGTAAGCCCCAGGGACCAGCTATAACGGCTTAGGGGGTAACGCTGACCGCTTACCGTAAAGGAAGCGGAACCCCGCAGCGAGGGAATCCACGACAGGGACGCAAACTTTGATTCGGCCTGCTTTTGCAGGACACTGTGGTACAGGGCGGCAAGATCGGCGTTCCGTACCAGCGCCGCCCGGCGGATCAGCTCCGCCTCCGCCTGGGGAGGAGACCGGTGCAGGTCCACGGTCTCACTCAACGGGGGAAGTTCCTCAAGTCCCAGGATTGCGGCAAATTCCTTTTCCAGTTCCTGAAGTTCCAGCCTTAGGGAGTACAGTTCCAGTTCCGCTTCCTTAACGGTGATTTCCCCCTCCTTAAGTTCCAGGGGGATCACCAGCCCCAGGGAAAGTTCCTCGGCAAGTATACGCTGCTGTTCCCGCAGGGATTCCAGGGCCGATTCCCGTATGGAGACGATCATGCGCGCCGAAAGTATCTGCCGGTAAGCGCCCAGGGCGGATTCGGCAAGCCGGGAAGAAAGGCCCTCAATTTCATCCGACATGAGGGTAATCTCAGCCTTTTCAAGGCCCCGGGACATCCGGGTCCTTCCCCCGTCCCACAGGAGCTGATCAAGGCTGACGGTATAATTTTTCAAAAAGGAATCGCTGCCGATTTTGGAAAGCCTGTCGTCCTCCGAGGCGCCCAGGGAAAACTGGGGAAAATAAGCCCGTAATCCCAGGACCCAGCCCCCTTCCCGCAAAGCCCGGCGGGCATGGGCGGCCTTAAGTTCCGTTGAATTGACCAGGACGAGGTTTACCGCGTCGTCAAATCCAAGGGGCCTTTCCTGCCGTCCCGAAGCCTCCGCCACGGGGCGTACCGGGCTTTGTTCGGCGGGGCCGGTGGAATATGCCGGCGGGGTCCCGCCCGGCGGCAGAAACAAAAACAGCGGCAGGAAAAGCATAAGGCCCGGCCTCCGTCCCGGCAGGGCTTGTCCCAGGGCCCTCATTTTTGTTCCGGTCCGGCGCTCCGGTCCAGGCCCGCCAGGGCTTTTGAAAGGGCAAGCTTCAAGAGCCTGGTGAGTGTCTTGGATGACGCAAGGCTTTTCTTCCCCGAAAGCACCGCCCGCCCCGCCGACGCAAGCGGGGCCCCGCCATCCTCCTTCCAGATCCGTATTTCCGTGGAAAGGGAACGTTTGGTAGTCCAGCCCGAAGGATACTCCCGTTCAATCACCACCGTGTCTATACGGTAATCCGCCCCGCCTTCCACCGGGACATAACCCCGTTCAAGCAGCAACAGGGGAAGGAGCCCCCCGATTTCTCTTTCAAGGGAATTCCAGTCCGAACCCTTATCGGCCTTAACCGTTCCGATCCGTACCCTTCCCCCAGGAAAAACATTACGCCGGGTCTCCGGGCCGGACCAGCCCTGTCCCGAAGCTATGGGCACATCGAAGGTCGAACAGGCCGTAATCAAACAAAAAACACAGATAAAAACCGGGACGGCGATAAAAGCGCCGCAGGTAAAATTCCCCTTCATGGCTGATCCTTTGTTTTTCCCGCCGAGGCAATGCGAAAACGGAGTTCCCCGACGCTCCGGCTGATATAACTATCCCTGGGAAGCAGAGCCTCCGCCCTGCCCAGATCCTCCAAAGCCCCCGTCCCGTTCCCCCCGGTCCAGCGGAGTTTCGCCCTGTCAATAAACACCAGGGCCGTCTCGGAGGAATGTTCCACGGCCCTGTCCAGCAGGGCCGCGGCGCTTTCCGTATCTCCCCCTTGAAGGGCAAGGTCCGCGCCGAGCCGCAGGGCCCTTAAATCCTGGGGATTATCCCTGATAAGGAGTTCCGCCGTTTTGCGGGCTTCCTCATTCCTGTCCGTATCCCGGAAGATCCGGGCAAGAAAAAGAGAAGCCTCCGCCGAACGGGGATTGTATTTCAGCGCCCTGTGGAAGGATTTCTCCGCCTCCTCAAGGCCGCCGCTAAAGTACAGGGCCTTTCCCCGCAGTACCAGCGCCGGGGAAAAATCATCTATTTCGGCAAGCATCAAAGCGGCCTTGTCAAAATTCCCCCGGGAATATTCGGCGGAAGCCTGGGCATAGCGGAACAGCGTTTCCTCACCGGCCTTTTCCCCGCCGCATGAAAGGAAGAAGGCCATGATGAACATGGCGATCCCCATACGGCGGGGTTTTATAAAGAGGCGGACCCTCATAAAGCGGTCCCGGTAATATACTCAAGCCTTTCCGCTAAACGGCCCCGGGCCTTTTCCGCTTCCCCGTTGAGCCAGCTCTTGAACATGGGCTCAGCGGTAAGGGCGCGGAGTATGCCGGCGGCATAGATCGTATGAAGGTTATCCGGTAAAGCTATGAGGGGAAGTATATCTTCGAGAAGTTCCGGCTTTTGCCGGATAACGGCGTCCTGTATGAGCCCCTCAATCTCGGCGCGGGTCCGCAGGGCCTTTCCGTCATCGGCGCCGAGCCCCGAAACGCGGGCCAGTATGGACCTGCATT
The DNA here is from genome assembly GCA_031273835.1 of Treponema sp. Classification (GTDB taxonomy): domain Bacteria; phylum Spirochaetota; class Spirochaetia; order Treponematales; family Breznakiellaceae; genus JAISRD01. Next base: position 35,897 of record JAISRD010000188.1, read on the forward strand.
CGGGGGCAAAGGGGCCGGAACCGGCCAGGTCGATACAGCGTTCCGCATAATCCCCGGCGGCGTTTCCTGAAAAGGTCCGGGCCCCCCGGTACCAGTATTCGGGGAAGGAACTGTAACGGGCCCTTACCGCTCCATAGGCGGAGCGGGTTTCACGGGAGATTCCTCCCCCTTCCAGGGAACATACCAGCAGCATCCACCGGATAAACGAATCGGGTTCCGTTTCCCCGGGAAAGAGTTCCGTTAAAAGGGCTTGGGCCTCGGTCCAGCGGCCGTTAAAGAAATCCAGCGCGGCCCGGGCGGCTTTGTCCGCTTCCTCCGCCGCCTTGGGACCGCCGGAACCGGCAAATTCCAGTTCCCCGACCTTGGCAAGACCTTCTTCAATAGCTTCCCTGTTTATCCCCTCCAGCCCGTGGGCATAGGCCCAGGAAAGCTCTTTATAAACGGCGATCACCGCGCCGGCATAATCCCCCGACTCTTCCCGCAGTTTACATTCCGCAATACCCATGCCGGGAACAAAACCGCCGGACCGCTCCAATTCGGCAAGTTCCTCAAGTTGTTCAGGATACCCGGAAACGGCGGAATCCGTTTGAATGACGGACCGCTTCCGTCCCGCCGTATCCGGCGCTTCCGGAGAAGGGTCCGAAACGGTACAGGCGCCGAAAACCAGCAGGACGGCGAGGAAAGCCGGAAAAACCGGTACATTCCGTATTGTCATAATAACCTCCGGGAGGGAAATTTCCCCCTTTCACTCCCTAAGAGGCGCTTGACATCATCTTTGCTTTAATTATTCACATGGAGCCGGGTGTTTTTTTGACAGCCCGGGCAATCGGAGGGAATGATTTTATGTAAAGACTCAAAAAAAGTATTTCTGAAAACTCACCACAAAAATCCTCTTATTCACTATATTTCCATTGCGCGATATACTGGTAAACTGAGCTGGAAAGGGCTTTGGC
>JAISRD010000196.1 GCA_031273835.1 Treponema sp.
CCGGGGATACGGGCCGCCTGGCCCACCGTCAGGGGCCGCACCGCTTTAAGTTTCTCCCGGGCCTCGGCGGAAAGCCCCGTGAGCCCCCCGTAATCCAGCAGCGGATCGAGCTTTACCGCGTCCATCCGGGCGTCCCGGGCGGCGCTGCGCTTTTCCTTTTCGATGTACCCGGCATACTTGTTGTCCAGGGACACCCTTTGCACCCATTCGGGGGGAAAGGCCGCCGTGCCGTCCCCCGGCGCGGCCTCCCTCCCCTTAAGGAGTTCCCCTATGGTGTCGAGGGCCCTGGTCTTTGCCAGAAAGCGTTCCCAGCGCCCGTCGTCCACCAGCCCCGCCTCCCTGCCCCGGGGGGTGAGCCTGGTATCGGCGGTATCGTGCCGGAGCGCCAGGCGGTATTCGGCCCTGCTGGTAAACATACGGTAGGGCTCCTTAGTGCCCAGGGTGGTCAGATCGTCAATGAGTACCCCGATATAGGCCTCGGCCCTGCCGAGAACCAGGGGGGGCTCCCCCTTTATCTTCAGCGCCGCGTTAATCCCCGCCATAATCCCCTGGGCGGCGGCTTCCTCATAGCCGGAACTTCCGTTGGTCTGCCCCGCGGCATAGAAGCCTTCAAGGCGCTTTGATTCCAGGGTAGGGTACAGTTCCAGGGGATCAAGGTAGTCGTATTCCACCGCGTAGGCGGGCCTTACTATGCGGCATGCTTCCAGGCCCGGTATGCTGCGGGTAAAAGCTTCCTGCACATCCTCGGGCAGGGAACTGGACAACCCGTTCAGGTACATCTCGCCGGTGTACAAGCCCTCGGGTTCCACAAAGACATGGTGCCGGTCCCTTTCGGGGAAACGCATCACCTTGTCTTCGATTGAGGGACAGTAACGGGGACCGGTTCCGGTGATCTTTCCGCCGTAAAGGGGGGAACGGCCTATGTTTTCCCGGATGATCCGGTGGGTTTCCGCCGTGGTGGAGGTGATCCAGCAGGGGATCTGGGGGAGAACGGTAAAGGGAGCATCGGGGTCCCTGTCGAAAGAGAAAGCCCCGGGGGCCTCCCCGTCCTGCCTTTCCATTTTTTGGTAATCCACGCTGTCCCCGGCGACCCGGGCGGGGGTTCCGGTTTTGAGGCGCCCCAGGGAAAATCCCAGGCGGCGGAGAAAGCCCCCCAAGCCCAGGGCGGCCTCTTCCCCCAGCCGTCCCTGGGGGGCGTCGTATTCGCCTATGAAGATCCTCCCCTCGAGGAAAGTTCCCGCGGCAAGTATCACCGCGGAGGCGCTGATGGCGTGCCCCCTGGCGGTACGGACCCCCGCGGCGAGGTTTTTATCAAGGATCAGTTCCGTTACCGTATCCATCATGATCTCAAGCCCCCGCCGGCCCTCCAGGGCCCGCCGCGCCGCGGACTGGTAGGCCAGTTTATCCGCCTGGGCACGGGGGGCCTGTACCGCGGGACCCCTGGAACGGTTAAGGATACGGTACTGTACCATGGCCGTATCAATGAGTTTTCCCATCTCGCCCCCCAGGGCGTCCACTTCCCGGACCAAATTACCCTTGGAAAGGCCCCCCACGGCGGGATTACAGGAAAGGGCCCCGATACGATCGGGATTCTGGGTAAGCAGCAGGGTCTTTAAGCCAAGACGGGCCGCCGCCAGGGAAGCTTCAATACCCGCATGGCCCCCTCCAATGACGATACAATCATAATCCATGGAAAGAGTATATAAAAATACCGGCGCGCCGCCAATGAAGTGAAGGCGGCTCCCCCTTGGGGAATTCTAAACTCAGATACCCCCGGTGAAGGTTTCAAGCGCGTTCCGGCGGCGGGCTCCGGCGCACGGTGAATTCCTGTTTTGTCTTCCAGGGTTTTTCCGTTTCCTCCCCGGCCATGGAAAGAAGGAATTCCTGGGCGCTAAAGGGCGTTTCGGCGCCGGCCCTTATGCGCCGCCAGGATCCGTCTTCCGTAAGCTCCCAGGCCCGGGTATTGTCCTTAAAGTACGATTCCAGTATGGTCCGCAGTTCTTCCTGGATCTTTTCGTTCACGATGGGAACAAGAAGTTCTACCCTCCGTTCCAGATTGCGGGGCATCCAGTCGGCGCTGGAAAGGTAGAATTCCTCGGCGCCGCCGTTGTTAAAGTACAGTATCCGCGAATGTTCCAAAAAATAATCGACTATGCTGACCACCTGTATATTTTCCGAAAGCCCCTTGACGCCGGGAACGAGGGTGCATATTCCCCGCACGTTGAGCTGTATTTTTACCCCCGCCCGGGAAGCGTTGTACAGGGCGTCGATCACCTCACGGTCCAGCAGGGCGTTCATCTTTGCGCTTATCCTGCCCGGAGCGCCCTGGCTTGCCCGCTTTGCCTCCCGGTCTATCAGTTCGATAAGCCGTTGTTTAAGAAAGGCCGGGGCAACGGTGAGTTTCCGCATGGGCTGGGGAACGGAATAACCCGACAGCAGGTTGAAAAAAACCGTGGCGTCGGCCCCGAAATCTTCCTGAACGGTAAAGAGGGACAGATCGCTGTAGGATTTGGCGGTTTTGTCGTTGTAATTTCCCGTGGAAAGGTGGATATAGCGCCTGAGGCCGCCGCTTTCCCGCCTTATGATCTGGCTTATTTTCGCGTGGATCTTAAGCCGGGCAAGGCCGTAGATCACAATGACCCCCGCCTGTTCAAGGTTTTTGGCCCACTGTATGTTCCGTTCCTCGTCAAAGCGGGCCTTTAGTTCCACCACCGCGGTAACATGCTTGCCCTTCAGCGCCGCCTGCTCCAGGGCCCGGACCACTGGGGAATCGCCGCTGGTCCGGTACAGGACCGTTTTGATCGAGATAACATCACTGTCCGCGGCGGCTTCCTTAAAAAAACGGACCACCGGATCAAAGGAGTGATAGGGCAGGCTGAGGAGTACGTCGTTCTGTAAGCTGTCCCAAATGGGCCCGTCGGCGGCAAAGGCCGGATGGGGACAGGGTTTGGGTATCTTTTCTCTGAGCTGTTCAAAGCCCCGTATCGACATGAGGCTCCAAAGCCTGTCGAGGTTGAGGGGGCCTTCAACGCAGTACATATCCCGTTCTTCCAGTTTCAAAAGGCCCGCCAATTCCTCCTTTAAGCGGAGGCTTCCGGGGGAATAAACCATACACACCGCCTGGGAAGTATCCCGGTCTATAAGCAGTTCCTTCATGGCTTCGATAAAATCCTCGTCCCGCTGTTCGTCCACGGAAAAATCCGCGTCCCGGTGTACCCTGAAAAACAGGGACTCCCTTATCTCATGGCCGGGAAAGAGGGCGTTCCCCCATTTAAGGAGAAGATCGTCCAGCAGGGCCCACCGGGCCGTTTTTTCCGGGATCTTCCGGGACGGGTCCCGGCAAACCCGCGCTTCGGGAAGCCGGACGACCCGCTCCAAAACCCGGGGTATCTCCACTATGGAAATAAACTCTTCAAAACCGGCGGGGCCTCCGGGGGATGCGCTTTCAAGCCCCGCGGGAAGCGCCGGTCCGGTATTCCGGGTTAAGAGAAAAGCGCCGTGGATAATCCCGTTGGCCACGGCGGGAAGCTCCCTGCCCTTTTCAATACGCAGGGGGGTAAGGACCGGAAATACCTCCCGGTAGAAGAAGCGTTTAAGGTAATCCGTTTCTTCAGGATCATAGGGGGGGCGGACCAATTCGAGGCCCCCCCCGCTCATGGCGGGAAAAACCTCCTCCGCAAGACAGGCGTAGAGGGCGGTCAGGACGGACCGGACCTTGCGGGCGATCTCATCAAGCAGATCCGCGCTTTCCCCGTTACCGGGGGGGGCGGATTTGAGGGAACGCTTAAGGGCGGCCAGGCGGACCATAAAGAATTCATCAAAATTTGAAGAAACGATGGACAGAAAACGGAAACGTTCCAGGGGGGGAAGATCCTTCCTCATCCCCTCCGCAAGCACCCGCCCGTTAAAATCGATCCACGAAAGTTCCCTGTTTAAGTAGTTCATATTATGATTATTTTATACCCGAATACATCCTGAAAGAGATTTGATTTTTCCGCAAGCCCGGCCTGTTCCAGGGAAAGATCGTAGGACTCCCCCGTGTGGAGGATCAGGGTTTCCTGTTTTTTTTCCACGGTGATATGCCTGATGCGCTGGGAATGGCCCCGGTCAAGGGCGTCGGCGGCCCTGAGCAGGGAGGCCATCTTGAGTACCAGGACCCGCTCTTCCCGCTGGAGGGCAATGTACTCTATGTCCGAGGGGGAGGGCAGTTCGTCCCGGTGGTAGCGTATTACGTTTCCGATAATGTCCAGTTCTTCCTGGTGGAGGCCGAAGATCTCCGAATTGACCACAATATACTGGCCGTGGCGCTGGTGTCCCGAACCGCGTATGAACATCCCGATATCGTGGAGTATGGCGGCGGTTTCCAGCATCATCCGTTCATGGACGTTCATGCCGTGTTCCCTGGCCAGTTCGTCAAAGAGCTTCATGCACAGGGCGGCCACATGCCTGTTATGGGCCTCGTCAAAATGGTACTTCCGCCCCAGGCTTACCGCCGAGGCGATTATCTGGGTGTAAAAATCCTCCTGCAGTTCCGTATCGATCCCTCGGGCCAGGTCGATAAGGTAGCCCTCCCGAACCGACACTTCGGGCACCGCCAGGGTTTCGGCGGATATACGCTCCAGAAAGGCCCGGTACAGCATGAGCCCCGGAACAAAACCCTCGGCGTCGATGTAGGGTATACCCAGCCGCCTGACACAGTCGTCCACCGAATAATTTTCCACGGTCTTTACAAAGTTTAGAAAGGCTTCCTTTTCTATGACGCTGCAATTTTCGTTGAGTTTCTTTCCGATATGGACCGCAGCGTACTTCATGTCGGAGCCCGTGGCCGCCAGGGTCCTGATATTGGAGAGATCCAGTTCGTCGTTTAAGATTTCCTGGGTGTTCCGCACGTTTTCCTTAAGATAGCGCTCGATAAAACGGGCGGAACCGGTTCCCATCCTTACCTTCTGATCTATCAATATGGTCCCCAGCCTGATGCTGTGGGCGGCCACCATCTTGCCCCGCCGGAGCAGCATGATCTCCGTTGAGCCCCCCCCCACGTCGAGTATCATCGAATTGGATCGCCAGAAATGGGGAAGTTCGTTTTTGAGGGCGAAACGGAGGGCCAGATACATAAGGCGGTTTTCCTCGATCCCCTCGATAAGGGTAACCTTAAGGCCCGTTTCCTGCCTGAGCCGGTCGGTAAAGATGTCCCTGTTCCGGGCCGCCCTGACGGCGCTGGTGGCGATAATGTGTATGCGGGAATCCTCAATGCCCCAGGCTCCCAGCTGCTCCTTAAAGCCCCGGAGCACCGAAAGGCACTCGAGAAAGGTTTCCCTGTTTACCGAGCCCGAGGTAAAAACATCCCTGCCCAGGGCCACGGGCCTGCTTGCCTGATCAAGAACCCGCCAGCCGCTGTCCGCGGGATCGACGAATTCCGCAAGCAGCATACGCAGGCCGGTCGAACCCATTTCAATAACCGCCGCAAGTTCAGGTTTATCCATGGAATCAGTATAGACCGTAATTGTTTTTTTAACTTCCCCCCGCTTGTGAACAAAGCTTGACGAGGCCTGCAAAAAAGGGCAGACTTAAAGTATGTTAGGTTCCGAACAGCGGAAAAACCGCCGTTACCCTTCCATCGCCTGCGCCAGGGTTCCGGATGCCTTTTCCGGCGACGCGCTTTTGAAGGATCTAAGCGTTACCGGATGCTGTATTGAGTGTACCATGCATATTGATATAGATCTGGGGTCGGTCCACAGGATCACCATATACCCCGAAGAAAATTCAAAAATCGGAAATTTTACCCTGACCGTTGAATGTAAATGGATACGTTCGGGGAGCTATTCCTGCGGCATCGGCTTCGGCATTAAAGAATCCCCCAGGGGAAAAACTTTCCAGCGTTATGTAGATTATCTCTCCTGGCGTTCTTCCGCCGTGTAACTTGATGGCCGTTTATGTTATAATGGGCCAATGCAGCTTTTTACCGCCGCCGCCCTCTGCGCCGTAGGGGCGGAAAAAATTGTTTCCAATGAGTTAAAGAAACTGGGACTCGCCGTCCTGGAAAGCGGCTTCGGCAGGGTCCGTTTCAGCTCGGACCTTGTCGGCCTTTACCGTTCCCTCATGTCCCTCCGCGCGGCGGACCGGCTGCTCCTGGAGGCCGGACGCTTCCCCGCCGGTGATTTTGACGCCCTCTTTGAGGGAACCCGGAATATCCCCTGGGAAAGCCTGGTTCCCCGGAACATGGGTCTTAAGGTCGGCAAGGTACGGTGCAGCCGCTCCAAACTCAAGGCGGAAACCACCGTACAGGCCATGGTTCACAAGGCGGCGGCCGGACGGCTCTGCGCCCATTACGGAATGCGCCGCCTCCCCGAACCGGAGGGGAATAAACTCCCGGCCCCGGCGCTGCTTTACAGGGCCGGCGGCTCCCCCGTCTGTCCGCAGGCCGAACTGCGGGTCTATGTGGAAAAGGACAACGCCTCGGTACTGCTGGACCTTTCCGGAGAACCCCTCTTTAAGAGGGGCTATCGGCGCGAGGGAGGGCCCGCTCCGCTGCGGGAAAGCACCGCCGCGGCCCTCCTGCTGCTTTCCGGGTGGAAGCGGAAATTCCCCCTCTATGATCCCCTCTGCGGTTCCGGAACCATTATCATTGAAGCATGCCTCTATGCCTGGGATCAGGCGCCGGGGCTGGGCCGCCGTTTTGTTCTTTCGGATTTGGCCGCCGGGGACAGGCGGGTTGAGGATGAGGTACGGGGCGAATTGGCGGCAAGGATCGATTATGGCAGGGTGGTCCGCATTTTCGGGAGCGACGCCGACCCCCGGGCCGTGGCCCTGGCAAAGGCAAATGTCAGGCGGGCCGCGGAACTGGCCGGGCGCTTCAAGAGAGCGCCGGGGGTCCGGGGGCCCGGACAGGAGCTTTCCAAAACGCCTGTTTTGGAAAGCCTCCCCCTGGCGGAGGCCCGCCCGCCCACGGAAGATACCGGCTGCATCATCACCAATCCGCCCTACGGCAGACGCCTGGGGGACAGCGAATCCGCCGCGGCGGGCTATGCCGGAATGGCCGTCTTAAGGGAAAATTTCCCCGGCTGGAAACTCGCCCTGATCTGCGATCACCCCGGTTTTGAATCCTGCTTTGGAAAAAAGGCCG
>JAISRD010000006.1 GCA_031273835.1 Treponema sp.
TGCATATCTAACCCCATTCGTTCCTCCTCGCCGGGATGGAACCATTTTAATTTGGGCTAGATTTTTAGTTTTGAGGTACGCCCCCCTCTTGGCTAGATTATTTATGAGGCATTGCGGCCGGTTGCCTTCTAAGGCTATTCCCGTTACAATCTCCCTCGAGGAGTTAAGACATGGAAGTATCGGCCCTGCAAAAAGAACGTTATAACTACAAGCCAAAACTGCCCGCGGACTTAAACCGGCCCCCGGACAGGATAAGCCTGGAATTCGGGGCCCCCGCCGGGGCCGCCTCCGGGGAGGGGGATTTAAGGGCCCTTTTTAAGCACAGCTACGGCAAGCCCCCCGTTTCTATCGTTACGGGAAGAAACGGGATGGAAAGCCGGCCCCTGACCGTGGGGGTGATCCTTTCGGGAGGGCAGGCGCCGGGGGGGCATAATGTCATCGCCGGGCTTTTTGACGGCCTCCACAGGGGGCATCCCGATTCGGTGCTTTTAGGGTTTAAGGGAGGCCCCTCGGGGTTTCTTGAGGACAACGCCCTGGAGATCACCGGCGAAATCGTAGATACCTACCGGAATACCGGGGGCTTTGACATCATCGGTTCGGGACGGACTAAAATAGAAAGCCCCGAACAATTTTCCGCGGCCATGAAGACCGCCCGGAAGCGCAAGCTTGACGCGGTGGTGATCATAGGGGGGGACGATTCCAACACCAACGCGGCCCTGTTGGCGGAGTACTTTATCGACAGGGGCTGCCCCACTCAGGTCATAGGCTGTCCCAAAACCATAGACGGGGATCTAAAGAACGAATACATCGAAACCTCCTTCGGATTCGATACGGCGGTAAAAACCTATAGCGAACTTATCGGTAATATTGAACGGGACGCCGCCAGCGCCCGTAAGTATTGGCACTTTATCAGGCTCATGGGCCGTTCGGCCAGCCACATCGCCCTGGAATGCGCCCTCCAGACCCAGCCTAACGTCTGCCTTATCTCCGAGGAGGTGGCGGCAAAGAAACTTTCCCTGGAGGACATTATCGGGGAACTCTGCGCTTCCGTCACAAAACGGGCGGCCGGGGGGGATAACTTCGGCGTGGTTCTGATCCCCGAAGGGCTTATTGAATTTGTACCGGAAATGAGGAAGCTCATCGGCGAGCTTAACGACCTTATGGCCACCCATACCGAACTGAGTGAGTCCACCAACTATGCCGATGAGGTACGCTGGCTTGAGAAAAATCTTTCCCCAGGGTCCTCGGAGTTGTTTAAGAGCCTTCCCGTGGATATAGGACAGGAACTGCTCGCCGACCGGGACCCCCACGGCAACGTGCAGGTCTCCAGGATCGAAACGGAAAAACTCCTTATCGGCATGGTGGAAGAAAAGCTCGCGGGCCTTAAAAAAAGCGGCGCCTATTCGGGGAAATTCAGCGCCCTGGCCCACTTCTTCGGTTATGAGGGACGCTGCGCCTTCCCCAGTAACTTTGACGCGGATTACTGTTATTCCCTGGGCTTTACCGCCTTCGTGCTCATAGCGGCGGGCCTCACGGGGTACATCGCCTCGGTACGGAACCTCACCGCCCCCGCTTCCGAATGGCTCCCCGGCGGGGTTCCCCTTACCATGATGATGAACATGGAACAGCGCCACGGCGCTTCCAAGCCGGTGATCAAGAAAGCCCTGGTTGAACTTGAGGGGGCCCCCTTTAAGGCCTTTGCCTCCATGAGGGAAAAGTGGGCGGTGGAAACCTGCTTTACCGTCCCCGGGGGGATTCAATACTTCGGTCCGCCTGAGGTCTGCGACCAGCCCACAAAAACATTAAAACTGGAAAAACAAGCATGAAAAACACACACAAGGCGTTATTCCTGGCCCTTTCGTTCGCCGCCGCTTCCTCCCCCCTCTACCCCCAGAACGCCCCAGGCGGGGAACGCTCCGGCGCGTCCCGGACCGTAGAGCCCGGTTCGGGGGGGGCTCTTTCCCTGCGGAAGATAAGCCTCTTTTCCTCCGGGGTGGGGTACTTTGAACATTCCGGGGCCGTCCCTCCCTCGGCGGAGATCGATCTTCCCTTTGATCTTGAGGCGGTGAACGACGCGCTCAAATCCCTGGTCATCAACGATCCCCTGCCGGGGGCCTCCCCCTCGGTGAGTTACCCCTCGGAAGAAAGCCTGGAGAGGAGCCTGCAAAGCTTAAGGATCGATCTTTCAAAAAACCCCGGAACGGCGGAAATCTTCGCGGGGCAGCGGGGCGCCGAAATTGAGGTATTCGCCCCGGCTTCCATAAGGGGCCGTATTGTGGGGGTGGAATACCGCATGGCAAGCGGGGCCGGCGGGGAACCGGCCATGGAAGCCTATCTTTCCCTCCATACCGGAGAGGTCCTCCGGGTAATCGCCCTCAAGGACATCGCCTCCTTCAGCTTTACCGATCCGGCGCTCAACGGCGATCTTAAACGGGCCCTGGACTTAATCGCCGCGAACCGGGTTTCAAACACCCGGAACCTTAAAATCCTCCTTCCCGGAAACGGCGGCCGGGTGGTTTCCCTCAGCTACGTGATCCCCGTCCCGGTATGGAAGGTTTCCTACCGGCTGGACCTGGGGGGAAAGGAGCCCCTGCTGCAGGGCTGGGCGATCATCGACAACAACAGCGACACCGACTGGGACGGGGTTGAATTGTCCCTGGTTTCCGGCCGGCCCGTTTCGTTCATCCAGAACCTCTACCCCCCCTATTACCTCGAGCGGCCCACCCTGCCCCTTTCCATAGCGGGAAGCGCTCAGGCCCGCAGCCACGCCCCGGGCTACGGGAGGGACGCCCTCGCCGCGCCCTCCCTTGAGTACCTGAACGCGGATGCCAACGTTTATCCCGGGGAGGCCGCCCCGGAGCGCCTCTCCGCCAAGAGCTTCGCCGCCGACGCGCCCCCCCCCTCCCCTGTGGGGCCGGTAAACGCCGCGGCGGCGGGCCGGGCGGCGGCGGATCAGTTTGCCTATACGGTAAAAAACCCCGTTACCCTCCCCCGGCGCAGAAGTTCCATGATACCCCTCACGGAGGGAAGGGTGGAGGCGGTAAAATACCTGATACTCCAGGGGTCCGGGGCGCTTAACCAGACCATACACCCGGAACTCGGCGCGGAAATCACCAATACCACGGAGATGAAGCTCCCCGCTGGGCCCATCACGGTCTTCGACGGCGGCTCCTACGCGGGGGACGCCCTGGTAGAATTCTTCGGCGGGGGCGAAAAACGCCTTATCACCTACGGGGAGGACCTTTCCGTCAGCGCCACGGCCTCCTCCGGGACGGACCGTTTTTTCAGTTCCGTCAGCGCCTCCGGGGGGGTGATGACCATAGTCCGCCGCCTGAGCCACCAGCGGACCTATACGGTAAAAAACGCCTCAGAGGAGGCGAAGCGCCTTATCATTGAACACGGCATCACAAGCGGCGCGGCCCTTACCGAACCGGTATCCTTTCTTGAAAAGACCGACAGGGTCTACCGCTTTCTCCAGGACCTCCCCGCGGGGGGGGAAATCTCCTTTACCGTAAAAGAGGAAATTCCCCTTTCCGAGCGGGTCGTCCTGGGGGGCCTTTCCCTCAACGCCCTTATCGCCTACAGCTCAGGCGGGGAGCTCCCCCCCGCCGCCAGGGCCGCCCTTGCCGGGGCGGTGGAACTGCGGCAGGGGGCCGACGCGGCCGGGCAGGCCTTGGCGGAAAAGGAAAGCCTGAGGCAGCGGCTCATCGCCGAGCAGGACCGGGTGCGGAACAACCTTGCCGCCGTGGGGCCCTCCACCGAACCGGGCCGGGATTACCTTAAGCGCATGACCGCCATGGACGGGGAAATCGACGGGGTCAACGGGGAAATCGGGGAAGCGGAGCGCCTGGCCCGTGAAGCCCGGCGGCGCTTTGAGGAGTACATCGCCTCCTTGAGTTTTTAGCCCCAACAGGATACCCGAATATGTTCCGGGTTAGCTAAAACTTCCAGGTCAGCGCGGCCTTGATAAAGGTATTGTCCGTGTATTGGCCCAGTTCGCCGCCGCGGTCCCCGCCGAAGATACCCGCCGAGCCTTCCAGGGAGAGGTCCCCCCTGGTCCAGACCACCGCGGGGATGATGAGGAAGTCCCTGTCCTCAATGCCCCAGAGGGCGGTGCACTTGATTTCCAGTTCGTCCCGGAGGAGTCTCTTTGAGATCTGGGCGGTGATACGGGTGGAACTCGGGTCCTTGCCGGACTCGCAGTCCATCACCCCCGGCTGAGCCGTCCCTGTCTGAGCCGCCTGTACAAGTTTTTCCGCCAGTGTGTTTTGGATCCTATCGTACATGAGGATCACGCTGCCCGTACCCTGGATGTTCAGGTTAATTCCCCACACAAGATCCCGGTCGAAACCCAGGGACCAGACAAAGGCGGGGTTCTCGACGGCCGCGTCGTTCCCCGAAAAATCCCCGGTAAGGTTCATCCCCGCCTCGGCCCGCAGGTTGAATCCGCCCAGTACCCGGGCGTAGTCAAAGCCGATTTGATGGAAGCGGTTATAACCGTAATCAAAGGCCACCTTCGGAACAACTGGTGGGGGCGGCAAAGGGGCCACATCAAACCACAGCTTTCCGCTTACCGAGGGGCGGGAAAAATAACCCGTATAGTACTGGACCCCCAGATCGGTGGAACCCAGGGTGGTGGTAAAACGCAGCCCCCCCTGGGGGTGATCAAATTCGTCTACCCTGTCGTAGTAAAAAGAAAGGGGATTACCGGCAGGGGCAGAGCTAAAGGGGTCCCCGTTAATGTACACCCCGCCGCCATACAGAGCCAATAACGATTCCAATGTAGAAAGCTGGGAACCGAATTCGGCAAGCTGGGCGGGACGCCAGCGGCCGCCCAGGTCGAGTTTGTAGGCCCTGAACCAGGGGATATACAACCCCTCGATTTTGGTAAAGTCCCCGAAACGGTAGGTCAGGCGCAGCATGGGCCGGGCGATCTTCATCCCTATCAAATCGGTCATATCGGTGAGGTCCGAATAATCCAGGGGATTGATTATGTCCAGGGGACCTAAGCTGTCCGCCTTGCCCCAGGTGAGTTTACAAAAACCCAGCTGGGCCTCGAAGTCCCGCAGGGTAAGGCGGAAATAGGCCTCGTCGAGGACCAGGGGGTCCCGCAGCAATTCGCCGGGGAAATTGAGCTTGAGGCCCACAAAACCGTCTACGGAGGGGGCGGACACGGAGAAATTAAGCTTACCCTTGATCGTATTGGCCCAATAGCGGTTCCCGAAAAAATCATTACCCCCGGCAACATCGGTATACATGAGGAGTTCCCCCGTGAGTTCCCCGCCAAAGCCGGCGGAAATTCCCGAAGCGCCGCCGCCGGAAAACCCGAAGCCCCCGCCGCCTGAAGCCCCGTCGTCAAAACCGAAGCCTTCACCGTCGGGGCCGGAAGCTCCGTCGTCAAAACCGAAGTCCCCGCCGTCCTGATAGTCGGCGTCCTGGTATTCCGCGGAACCGGAATCCCCCTCCCCCTCCGTTTCGGTAAACCCCTGGGCGGAAAGGAAGGCCGCCGTCAGGGAGAGGAGCAGGGCCAGGGAACGGGAAAAAAATCCGGGGGCGGTCATTTTGGTTTTCCTGTTTCAAGAAAGGAGGTGGTAAAAACCGAATCCGGGATGTTGCTGTCGTATTCAAGCCTTTCCACGGTGATAAGCGTATTGGTTCCCGCTGCAAGGGTACTCATCCTCGTCTTAACCGGGGAAAGCCGTCCCTGGACGTTCTTAAGTTCCAGAATTTCCAGGGTCTTCGCGTGGTTTCCCTTCCTGTCGTAGAGTTCAAGCTTATAGGCCACCTTATCCTGCCTGCCTATCCACTGGACCATCTTTGAATACTGATAGGAGCCGTCCAGGGGCTTTGACTCCACCACATAACAGGGCTTGCCGTTGAGGTTTTCCTCCCTCAGGAGGGTGTGGGTATCCAGAGCGGGGTCCCGGTCCGCCGAGGAAACGTCGTCGTAGGAAAGGTCGGTTCCCACAAAACTCTCCCCGCCCCCCGACGCGGCGATGCGCCTGACCTTGCCCGCGTCGGGCATAAAGATCCACTGATCCGAGGCGCCGTTCCCGGTTTCCACGGTGAGGAAACGGGTGTTCCGCACACTGGGGGGATCGATGAAGATCACCACCGTGCGGGACCCCTTGGGCCCGTCCTTGGAATACTGATCAAGACGCCGCGCGGTGGTTCTGCCGTCCCTGGCGCTGATCGTCATCTGGGAACGGCTTGAGACCGTGGCGGCGCTGATCCGGTTCCGGCTGGAACGGACTATGGCCTCCGCCGTTTCCTGGGCGGCAAGCGGCAGGGACGCGGCAAAAAGAAGAACCGCGGCGGTAAAAAACAGTTTTTTCCGTTTCATCCTCATACTCCTTAAAATTCAAGCCCTTGTAAGAAAGGCCGGTTTGAACACTAAAAGCAGCGCCGGGATAACCGTAAGGCTCACCAGGGCGCTGGTCCCCATGGTAAGGGTGATAAGAAGCCCCAGCTCTCCCATCATGTTAAAACTGGAAAAGAAGAGCACCGCGAAACCCGCCCCCACCGATACCGCGTTAATGATAATCGCCTTCCCCGCGATGGCAAAGGTGGCCCCCAGGAAATCCCTGATCCTGGCCCCTCCCCGGTCCCCCAAAAAGGCAAGCCCCCCGCCTCCGGTTTCGGCGGCAAGCTCCCGCTTGAAGGCCTCCATGTAATGTATCGTATAGTCGATGCCTATCCCCACCGCGAGGCTGGCGATGAGGGAAGTGCCGATGTTAAGCTTGATCCCCAAAAATCCCATGACGGCGAAGTTGATCACGATGGAAATCATCAGGGGGGCTATGCCGATAAGCCCCGCCGCGGCGGAACGGTTCGACAGGGCGATGATAAGGAACACCAGGACCAGGGAAAAGACCAGGGAGATAAGCTGGGAACGGACCACCTGCCGGTTAAGGGAGGACTCGACCATGGCGCTGCCCCCGATGGTAACCTCTATGTCCCTGGGGAAACGGGCATCGATAAAGCGGCGTATTTCCTCCACCGCCCGGCCCGTGTCGGCGTCCCCCAGGGTACGGAGCTGTACGGTGGTCCTTACGGCCCTGGGCTCCAGGGGATCGTCGGCATAGGCGCCGATATTGCCCGAAAGCAGCATGAGGTAATTTGAAACCAGGCCGGACAATTCCCCGGCGCTTTGTTTGCCGTACTTGGCGGGGTCCGCGGGTATCTCGTAATACGAGGCCCCCTGATAATTGACGAGCTTCCTCAATTCCCCGAGGAGTTCCG
>JAISRD010000012.1 GCA_031273835.1 Treponema sp.
TACAGCGTCTTCTGATTCTCTTTTACCGCAAGTATATAATCCGCTTCCTTTTCCCGTATCTTCTTCACTATCTCCCTTTGGCAGCTCATCGCATCGGCGCTTATCACATCTCCTTTCACAGCAAGACTCTCCAGCAGTTTCGGCACCGCTTTGATCTCATTGCTTTTTTCTTCCGTTACCAACTGCCCCAGCGTTAATCCATGTTCCCCTATCCACGCGCTTACCACATGAAAACCGCTCCCCCGTATCGTTTTTCCGTCTATGTTTACCAGCCGGCCCGCTTCCCCCTCCCTTCCAGTCCGAACTTTTACGTCCGTTAACCAGTTTTCCAGCCCCTCCTGCAATTGCCGCGGATCTAAACATTGCAACACCCGCCGAAACGCCGATTCATCCGGTATCCCCTGCGGCAATTCCAGAAAAGTTTTGAAAAAATCCAGCTTCAGCCGCCCAAATTCCTCCATCTCCTCGTAGTCTTCATAGCCGCACAGGGCCGCCGTAAAGGCTATGACGATTATATCTATCAGTTTGTGCCGGATATTCCCGTATTTCGTTCGCCGCGGATCGTTTATCTCTTCCAGATAATCTATCACCCGCGCCAGTTCATGTATGCTTATTTTCCCCATCATTCCCCTCCCAAGGAATTGTGATGACTTATTTTATCATGCCTGATTCCTTACGGAAAAGTAAACGCCGATGCCCTGCTTTTTTGTCTACCCGGACCGTGTATAATACTATCATGGGCATTCCTTTCTTACTAGCTCCCATGGCCGAATTGAGCCACCGGGCCCTTCGGGAATTGATAGAAAGTTTCGGCGGCTGCGACGAATATTTTACCGAAATGATAAGCGCCGGGCCCCTTTTGGGGGGCGGCCCCTTCGAGGCCTACTATATCGACGCCGGCCCCTGCCCCGGCCGGGTGGTGTATCAGCTCGTGGGGGCCCGCTCGGACCAGCTCCGCGCCGCCGCGGCCTTCCTGGACAAGCGGGACTGCGCCGGTATCGACATCAACATGGGCTGCTCCGCTCCGGCGATCACCCGGACCGGCGCGGGGGTCCGCTGGATGGCCTCCGCCGACCGGGCCGCCGCCCTGATGGAGCAGATCCGGCGGGTGGTTACGCGCCGGCTCAGCGTCAAACTGCGGATTGGCCCGGAGGACGACTTCGATTCCCTGGCGCGGTTCTGCCGCCGGCTGGAGGAAGCCGGGACGGATCGCATCACCCTGCACCCCCGGACGGGCCGGGAAAAGTTTAAGCGCAGCGCCCGCTGGGACTACGTGGGCCGGCTCCGGCGGGAGCTGGGCATCCCCGTGGCGGGGAACGGGGACATCGCCGACGCCGCCGGCCTGATACGCCGGGGGAAGGACTGCGACGCGGTGATGGCCGGCCGCCTGGCGGTCCGGGCTCCCTGGGTTTTCGCCCAGGCCCGGGCCCTGGAGGAAGGCCGCCCGGCGCTCCCGGACATAGACCTGGAAGAGACGGCCCTGCGCTTCCTGGACCTTTTAGGGCGGTACCAGCCCCCGGAATTCCGGCTAAGCCGGGCCCGCCGCTTCTTCGCCTACTTCTGTGACAACCTGCAATGGGCCCACCACGTTAAAACCCTGCTGAACCGGGAGGGGGACCTTGCGGGGATCGCCGCGGTCTGGTCAGGCTATTTCCGGGAACACCCGGAGGAGCGGGTCCTTAGGCTTTTCAGTACCCCATAAATTTCGCCAAATCGACGCTGTCCGCTGCCGCCTTTCCCCCGGCTTCGGTTAGGTGTACGCCGTCGGCTATGGCGTACCCATCCCGGTAGCCCGGCTTACCGGGGTTCTTTAAAACCCCTTCAACATCGATATAATCGTCAAAAACGCCGCCGCGGATTATATCGTTGTAGGCCAGCCGCAGTTTTTCCTTGACCGGGGCCTTATCAAAGCTAATCGGGTACAGGGTCATGGCGATAACCTTGAGGCCCCTGGCGTGGATCTTTTCCGCCATATCCCGGCAAATGCCGACAAACTCCTCCGGGGCCGGGGGCGGCGTTTTATCAAACCGCGACTCCGCCTGAAATAAGTCATTGGTACCCAGGGCAAGCAGGATATGGCTTAGCCCGTGATCGGCGAAGGAATCATATTCAACCCGTTTTATTCCGGCGGCGCCGAACATATTTCCCCAGCCCGGCGGGGAATCCTTCATCAGCCGGTTGCCGGAAATGCCGGCGTTTAAAAGAGCTGCCTTGCCGGGATAGGCGCGGTAAAGCCGCGCAAGCAAAGGGGTATACCAGCGGCATTGCTGGGTGTTGCTGTCCCCAAGGCAGGAGATAACCACCGGGTTTTCTTGGGTAAGGACATCCATACCCCGAAAGAGGGGGATGGTCGTATCAATAGGCATTTTCAAGAGCCTCCCGGTGAGGTATTCTCTCCGGTCGACTTCAAAGTTGCCGGTGCAGTAATTACCCCTGCGGGATCTGATGCCGTGGGAACCCAGGGAGTTCGCGCTGTGGGGCTGCTTCGCGGAGTAGAGGGACAGCGCCAAATACTGCCCCGCCCTTAGGGGCATCTCGATCCGGTCGCTTACCGCCTCCGCGCCGGCGGCCAGTACCAGTTCTTTGTTTCCGTTAAAAGTTACCTGTCTGCCGGTGGATAGTACAATGGCGCCCGATTCGTCGCTCTCCGCGATATGGACCTCGTCGAGGCGGCTTTCTTTTTTGGCGGGGCGGTTTGAAAACCGCAGCCGCAGGGCGCTTCCGCCGACGTTAACCGGTACGACCAAGCGGGTGGTAAGTTTCGCGCTTCTGCCGATCATGCCGCAGGGGATTAAACTTTGGGAAAAGATCGTTACCCAAGCGGCGCTTCCCTCGGTATTGTTATTATCGTCATTATCATTAATCGATAGGTTCCGCATAAAACCCCCTTGCGTGTCCCGGTATTGTACGGGATGCCCCGATGGTAAAACTGCCGCTTAATCTAATGTCCTCCGAGGAAGAGCCGATCAACACCGCCATTTCCCCCTGCTCCACAACCCATTCCATGCCCGCGTTGAGAAAGGCAAATTGATCCGGGCGGAGCTTAAACCTAATCGTTTTTGTTTCTCCGGCCTTTATAAAAGCACGGCTGCATCCGGCAAATTCCTTTTCCGGCCGGAGCATGGAGGCCGATTGGTCCGATACATACAACTGAACCACCTCGTCGCCGTCAAAGCGCCCGGTGTTCCGCACGGAACAGGAGATGGTTACGCTGTCATCCTCCGGGTTTTGTGTTATATCGAGCCCGCCGTATTCAAATTCGGTAAAGCTCTTGCCCTCCCCAAAATAGTAGAAGGGTTCAAGTTCGCCTTCCACATACCGGTTCAACCGCTGGCCGTTTTTTAACGCATAATAACTGTTACCGGTTTTCTGTCCGGCATAGATTGGTATTTGGCCGGCGTTTCTCGCTATGGTTACCGGCAGTCTTCCCGCGGGGTTGTAATCGCCAAAGAGTACATCCGCGATTGCCGCTCCCCCGGTAATTCCCGGGAACCAATTTTCTATTACCGCCGGAAAGTTCTTGAAGATAAATTCACTGCTCAGGGGCCTTGCGTCCATGTGTACTAATACTGTCGGCGTACCGGCGGCATATATTTCCCTGGCCAGGTCTTCCTGAACGCCGGTAAGCCCTATTTTATCGCTGTCGATCCCCTCGCCAATCGTACAACTGTCCCCCCAGCCGTATTTTCCGCCCAGGGTCATGATAACCAGGTCGGCGTTCTTTGCCGCCCGAAGCGCTTCCTCGAATCCGCTCCTATCGTTACCGGCTATGTCGCAGCCGCGGGCATAGGTAATCCGCGCGGCGGGGCATTTTTCTTTTATCGACGCCAAAATTGTCGGCGTGGACGCGCCGTACATCGCCTGCAGCGCAAGCCGTACATCCTCCCGTTCCCTTCGTACCTTACTTCCGGGGAAAAAATCCGCCGGAACAAAGGCGTCTTCCGCGCCGCCGGGGATTAACGCGCCCCCCATTCCCGCCATGTCCGCAAAGGTCCTGGACATGGACATCTCGATACCCGCGGGCAGGGTGTAACCGCCAAAGAGCAGCCGTATGCTATCCGCGTGGGGGCCGATAACCGCGATCTTCCCGGTGTTCTTGGACAGCGGCAGGATGCCGTCATTTTTAAGCAGTACGATGGATTCCCGGGCGCATTTTAAACTGTGGGCGTTTAAAGAAGGGGTGTAATAGGCTTCCGCGATCTTTTCCGCCGCCGGATAGGGATTGTCAAATAGGCCGAGCAGGTATTTCCGTTTTAATACCCTGGACACCGCCCGGTCAATCAGCTTTTCGTCCAGCCTGCCCTGCTTGACCGCCTCAAGCAGGCCCCCGCCGAATCCCCCCGGCAGGGGAAGTTCCACGTCCAGGCCCGCCTCCAGCGCCTGTATCCCGGCGCTTTCCATGTCGGGGCAAATTTTATCCGCCACCAGCCATTGGATAGACATATAATCCGACACGGTTATCCCGTCAAAGCCCATCTCGTCCCTGAGCAGCTCCGTGAGGATATGCCGTGAGCCGATGATCACCTCGTTGTCTATGGTTCCGTATGAGTTCATCACGGCCTGGAGGTTTGCCTTTGTGATGGCCGCCTGGAAAGGTTTCGCGTAGACCTCCCGCAATTCCCTTGGGGTAATTGGATTGGTGGACATATTGAGGCCGCCGTCCCCAAAGGCATACCCGAGGAAATGCTTCCCCGTGGCAATTACGCCCCTTTCCAGGGAATCCCCCTGCAAGCCCTTGGTGTAGGCCGTGCTCATGGCCGCCGCCAGGGTGGGATCTTCCCCGTAGGTTTCGCCTATTCTGCCCCACCTGGGGTCCCGGGCCACATCCATAACCGGGGACAAGGCCTGCCGGTATCCCACCGCAAGCATCTGCTGCCGGATAATATCCCCCATCTTTTCGATGCTTTCCGGCGAAAAAGTCGCCCCCAGCCCGATTGCGGAGGGAAAAATAGTCCCCCCCGCGCTGTTAAGGCCGGTTACCGCCTCTACGTGGATGATCGGGGGAATATGCAGCGGCGTGGATTCCCGAACCAGGTCTATGACTTTTCTGTTGTAGGCCGCGGTTTCTTCGGGGCTTGCGGTGTTGGCAAAACACACAACCTCGCCTACGCCGTTTTGAAACTGGCTGAGTATAAGCGAGGGGTCGTCTCCCGCAGCAAAGGTGCACTGTAATTGGGCAGCCTTCTGCCCCAGGGTCATTTTCGAGAGCAGGCTGTTTACCTTTTCGTCGATCTCTCCGTGTTTGTTGGTATTCATCTTTTTGTCCATCCTTTTTCGTTTTATAAGGCTTAACGCACATACATGGTATTCCTTCTGTTCAAAATAGGTTCTTATAAATTTCCAATGGGGTTCTTATTTTTTCCATATTTCTTTATATCGATTGAAATAGATTGAAATAGATTGAAACGCCGGGCAGGGCATAGTATAATGAGGAATGCCGGTGATGCACGATACTGAGATCGAATACATTGAACATATAGCGGAACTCCCGATGAAATGTATGGTGGTCTCCCTTGAGAATTCAGGCCCCCATTGGCACTATGAATACGAGGTTTTTTTTGTACTCCGGGGCGGCACGAACATTAACGCGGAGGCGGGCAGATGGACCCTTGCCAAGGATGATATGTTCTTATTTAATTCAAGGGAAATCCACTCCTTTAGCGACCCGGCCAAAGATAACTTATGCCTTATTCTGCAATTTGCCCCCCAGATACTCACCGACCATTACCAGAAACCCCTGTGGTTCAGTTTGAACACCAAGGGCGATATGCCGCCGCCGCCCGAGGGGGCGCGCAAACTGCGAAACATATTGGCGGGTATGGCATTGTTACTATACGAGAAACCCGACGGCTATCCCTTTCTTATTAAAAGCGGCCTCTACCGCTTCATCGGCACCTTGTTTAGCTACATCCGTTACCGCGTGGGAGACGAAGGCGCGGTAATAATATCCGACACTGAGCTTAAGGAATTCGATAAGTATAAACAATACATCAAGGCACATTTTAAAGAGGACATCAACATAGAAAAACTTTGCAAAGAATTGGGTATGAGTAAGTCTAAACTGTACCGCATCATTAAATCCACCGGCGCGGATACCTACAAGGTGCTTATTAATTTTTATCGAATTGAATATGCCAAGAATATGCTCCGCAATACCAATACCGCCATTCCGTATATTTCCGCGGAAAGCGGGTTTGAAAGCGAATCATCGTTCTATCGCATATTCAAAGAACAAACCGGCATTTC
>JAISRD010000122.1 GCA_031273835.1 Treponema sp.
ATATTGGTCACAAAAGAATCAGCTTTAAATATTCTGTCACTTGTTGCTCGGGGAACAATTACCGGGAATGTGTCTGATATGGAGCTGTTGAAAAAAAGAATTTCCACCTTGAAATTCAACCGGTATCAAAATACGGATTATATTAATTTGTCAAAGGGAGTAAATATTAAAATCACAGAACAATAGCTTTGGGCTTATGTCATTAAATCGCGTCCGTGCATGGCGGCAATATACGCTTTCCTGAAAGTGCTATCTCCCTTTAGGCGCAGGGGCATATCGGAGTAATTCCCCCCGCCTGGAAAGTGCACGTGAGCTGGCGAGCGTGTCAATCCAGCAATAGTAACACGGCGCAGGCCCGGTGAAAGTAACGATACCCGGTAAAAGTCAAAGGGCCGCCCGGGTAAATTTCCGCAAGCGCCTTTTCTTTCAGGGGATAGCGGGTGGAGGGGGAGGACGGCATGGATACCGCTTCTTCCGTCGTGTAACGTCGTTCGTGGTTCTTCTTCCTGTCCGGGGGCCTACAGAAAGTCCTTGACGAGGCTCTCAAGGGCGTGTTTGGGCAGGGCGCCGCTCTGCTGAAAGGCCGTCTTGCCGTCCTTGTATATCACCAGGGTCGGGATGGAGGAAACATTGTGCCGCTGGGCCAGGGGGCCCTCCTCGTCCACGTTGATCTTACCCACCTTGAGCCTGCCGTCATATTCACAGGCGATCTGCTCAACAAAGGGGGCGATCATACGGCAGGGACCGCACCAGGGCGCCCAAAAGTCAAGGAGTACCGGCACGGAGGAATTGAGTACCTCGGCGTCGAAATTGCCGCTGTTTATGGTTATTTCTTTGCTCATAGGGTAACTATAAACAAAACGGGGCGGGAGCGCAATGCCGACACAATTTTGACAAAATTCCGTTGTATAATTCAACTTAAGCTGCGTAAGATCGGTGTATAATGAGAACGGGGAGAAGATGGCATGGACGAAAAACAAACGGTTTTGGCGGTGGACGATGAGGAAAAGATACTGGATCTGGTTAAGTCCTATCTTGAAATAAACGGATACCGGGGTATCTGCGCGAAAACCGGAAAAGAAGCCCTGGCCCTGTTTGAGGAAAACGCCGTATCCCTGGTGCTGCTGGACCTGATGCTGCCCGATCTTTCCGGGGAGGAACTATGCCGGAGGATACGCTCCGTTTCGGAGATCCCCATTATCATGTTAACCGCCAGGACCGATGAGGAGAGCGTCATCCGGGGCCTTAATATGGGGGCGGACGATTATGTCTGCAAACCCTTCAGCCCTAGGGAGCTCATGGCCCGGGTCCGTTCGGCCCTGCGCCGGAATGGGAAGGGGGACCGGGCGGATCGGCTTGCATACGGCGGCCTTGAGGTCAATACCGCCGACCGCCGGGTAAGCCGGAACGGGGAGGACCTTCCCCTTACCTCCCAGGAGTATAAAATTTTAACCACCCTCATGTCCCGGCCCTCAAAAATATTCACCCGGGAGGAGATCCTTGACCGCGTCAAGGGGGATGATTTTGACGGCTTTGACCGGGCCGTCGATACCCATATCAAGCGGCTGCGCCAAAAGATCGGGGATGATCCCAGGGCGCCCCGGTATATTATGACGGTCTACGGCATGGGATACCGTTTTGCCGGGGAGGGCTCATGATCAGCCTTAAAAATCAGCTTATGCTGATCTATGTTTTGTTCATCGGCATTGCCCTTGGGGTACTGACCTTTGTCATCAACCTTTCAATCGGAACCATGTTTTCCGGCCTTATCAAAGATAATATCAGGGAACGGAGCGGGGAGATCATCAATACCATCGCCGAGCAGTACGATCCCCTGGACGCCGGTTTTAACGTGGCGGCCCTGGAAGCCCTGGGGATGTGCTTTGTTCACGAAGGCTATATAGTGAGGATTGAGGATACGGCGGGGCTTACGCTCTGGGACGCCCGGACCGCCGACATGCAGCACTGCGCGGCGGTGATGGATGAAATTACCGAGCGGATGGAAAGCAGATACGGGCTGAACGGTACCGTACAAAATCAGAGCTATACCCTTTCCTACGGTACGGCGCCCATCGGGGCGGTTGAGATAGAAACCTACGGTCCCTTTTTTTACACCGAAACCGAGATTGATTTTCTGGCCTCCATAAACCGGGTGCTCCTGCGGGCCGGAATCGCCTTTATACTCTTAGGCGCGCTTATTTCCCTTTTTCTCGCCTCGGCCATTTCCCGGCCCATACTCAGGGCAAGCGGGGCGGCCCGGCGTATAGCGAAGGAACATTCCGGGGCGGGCCCCTTAAAAAGCCCCGCCGTCCGTATCAGGGACAACTACAATATAAAGGAGCTTAAGGAACTGTCCCGGTCGATCAACTCTCTGGCGGAAGAACTGGAAGAGGGGGAAAGGCGGCAGAAGCAGTTGAGCGCCGACGTGGCCCATGAACTGCGGACCCCTCTGAGCTGCCTGCGGGGAAGCGTGGAGGCGATGA
This sequence comes from Treponema sp., assembly GCA_031273835.1. Lineage (GTDB taxonomy): Bacteria > Spirochaetota > Spirochaetia > Treponematales > Breznakiellaceae > JAISRD01. Next base: position 2,484 of record JAISRD010000122.1, read on the forward strand.
TCGACGGGGTATGGGAGCCCAGCCGGGAACGGCTTGAAAGCTGCCGGGAAGAAATTCTAAGGCTTACCAAACTGGTGGAGGATCTTAATCTGCTTACCAATCTTGAATGGGAAAACCTTGCCCTGGACAAGACGGAGTTCGACCTTGCGAAACTGCTGGAAATCACCGCGGAACAATTCCGCCCCGCCGCCGCCGAAAAGGGTATCAGGATTATCCTTGAAACCGCGCCGGGCCCGGTTTATGCGGACTATAACCGGCTTAAACAGGTTTTTGTAAATCTCCTCTCCAACGCGGTAAAATACACCGATTCGGGGACCATCACCATCGCCGCCGTAACCTCCGCCGGCACGGCGCCGTCGGAGGTTACGGCGGAAATTCCGGCGGTGGTTACCATAGCCGATACGGGCATAGGCATAGCCGAAGAAGAACGCCGCCGTATCTTCGAGCGCTTTTACCGTTCCGATAAGTCCCGGAACCGGAATACCGGCGGGGCCGGCATAGGGCTGAGCATCGCCGCCGCCATTGTAAAGGCCCACGGCGGCAGCATAAGCGCCGAAGGCGGCGCTTCCGGGGGAAGCGTTTTCCGCGTTGAACTGGGCTAAAACCCCTCCGCCCCGGCTCCTCCTACAGCGCCCCGTCCCAGGTGGAAACCCTGGTGGCCTTCTTTTCGTCTTCGGTGAACCAATGGGCGGTAACGACCTTGCTCTCGGTATAGAAGCGCAGGCCGTCCTTGCCCAGACAGTGGAGATCGCCGAAGAAGGAATTTTTATGCCCGGCGAAGGGGAAGACCCCGGCGGGGACGGGGATGCCCACGTTGATCCCCACCATGCCGCCGTGGGTGCGCCTTGAGAATTCCCTGGCAAAGTAGCCGTTCTGGGTAAAGATCACCGAACCGTTGGCAAATTCATTGGCGTTCATTTGGGTAAGGCCGTCCTCAAAGTTTTTTACCCGCTTGATGCAGAGTACGGGGCCGAAAATCTCCTGCTGCCCCACGCTCATCTCCGGGCCGACATGATCGAGGATCGTGTGCCCCACGTAGAAGCCTTTTTCATAACCGGGAACCGTTACATCCCGGCCGTCCAGCGCCAGAACCGCCCCTTCCTGAAGGCCCTTTTCAATCCAGTCCAGGACCCACTTCTTCTGGGCCGCGGTAACCACGGGGCCCAGATCCGTGGTCTTGTCATAGGCGGGGCCGATTTTCTTTGTCCTGGCCTGCTTGATGAGTTCTTCCACCAGCCTGTCGGCTATGGATTCCTCCACGGCGACGGCGGGCAGGGCCATGCAGCGCTCCCCGGCGCAGCCGAAGGCTGAATTGATGATCCCCGCGGCGGCCCGGGGTATGGGGGCGTCCGCCAAAACCAGGGCGTGGTTCTTGGCCTCGCAGAGGCATTGCACCCGTTTGCCGTTTGCCGCCGCCGTGGCGTATACGTGGCGGCCTACGGAGGTGGAACCCACGAAGGTAACCCCCTTTACGTCCGGGTGGCTTAGAAAGAGTTCCGCCTCGTTCCGGGAACAGGTAAGGACGTTCACCACACCGCCGAGAAGTCCCGCCTCTTTAAGAAGGGCCGCCAGGCGGTGGCTGGTCATGGGGGTCATGGAGGCGGCCTTGAGAACCAGGGTATTCCCCGAGGCGATGCACATGGGCATCATCCAGCCCATGGGGATCATGGCGGGAAAGTTAAAGGGGGCGATGCCGGCAAAAACCCCCAGGGGTTCCCGGTACAGCGTGGAATCGTAGCCTGAGGTAACGTCCATCAGGGCTTCCCCCATCAAAAGCGAAGGGGCCCCGCAGGCGGCTTCCACCGGCTCCTTGACCTTTAACAGATCCCCCCTGGCCTCTTCCCAGTTCTTGCCGTTTTCCCGGGCAAGCATGTGGGTCAGCTCGTCCATGTGTTCCGTCAGGAGATCCCGGAATTTATACAGAACCTCCACCCGTTTGGGGACCGGAGTATCGCGCCAGAGGGGAAAGGCGGCCCTGGCCGCGGCTATGGCGAGTTCCACCTCTTCTTTAGTACAGCAGGGGGTTTGAGCGATCACCTCCCCGGTGGAGGGATCGTAGATGTCCATGTACTTAGCGCTTGAACTTTCGGTAAATTGTCCGTTGATAAAGGGTTTCAGCTTTTCGATACTCATGGTTAACTCCGTGTTAAAAGGGCGTCCCCCTTAACTCATTTGTTAAAGGGCCTTCCCGGTTTGCAGTTTTTAAGCTCTTGCGAACTCCGGGCAATTGTACCATATTGGGGCTATGAAAGTGAATTACCTTATGCCCACCCGGATTATTATGGGTGAGAACTGCCTTTCCGCCAACAGGAAGCTGCTTGCGGGCCTGGGAAAGAAGGGGATGATCATGACGGGGCCGAAATCGGCCAAAACCAACGGCTCCCTGGACGATACGGTGAGGGCCCTCTCGGAGAACGGCCAGGCCTACGCCCTCTTTGACCGGGTGATGAATAACCCCACGGACATCTGCGTGTTTGAGGCGGCCCGGTCGATTAAGGCCGGGGGCTGCGATTTTGTGATTGCCCTGGGGGGCGGCTCGCCCATGGACGCCGCCAAGGCCGCCGCCGTCCTGGCGTTGAACGACATCTCCAAGGAAGAACTCTTCGGCCTCAAGTTTACCGGGGCTCTGCCCCTGGCGGCGGTGCCCACAACCGCCGGGACCGGTTCCGAGACAACCCCCTATTCCGTCCTGGTGGACACCACCGGCCCGGACGGAAAATCCCCCCGGGAGGGGGGGCCGGCAAAGCGCTCCTTCGGCTCCCCCTCGACCTTTCCCCGCTTCGCCTTCCTCGACGCCCGGTACATGAGGACCCTCGGCAGGGACCTCACCGTCCATACCGCCATCGACGCCCTGTCCCACGCGGTGGAGGGGATGCTCACCCTCAGGGCGGACCGCTTAAGCGACGCCCTCGCCGCTGAAGCCCTGGCCCTGCTCGGGGCTTGTTACGAGGGCCTTTTGAATTTCCCCGCCGTCCCCGGAGAGTTCCCCACGGAAATACGGGAAAAACTCCTCCTCGCGTCGTGTATCGCCGGGATGGTGATCTCCCAGTCGGGAACCGCCGCCCCCCATTCCATGGGTTACCACTTTACCCTTAACTGGGGAACCGACCACGGCAGGGCCAACGGTCTGCTCATGAAGCCCTTCCTGCGGTGGTGCCGGGAAAAGGAGGGGGCCTCTCCGGTAAAGCCCCGTATCCCCGCCCTGTGCGCCGCCCTGGGCATGGAGCTGGAGGAATTTTTCGGTATCCTCGAAAAACTGCTGGGTAAACGGGAAAGGGCGGCTCCGGCGGAACTCGAGGCCTGGAGCGCCCAGAAGATGAAGAACGCCGCCAATACCTACCTCCAGCCGGACCAGGGGGAGATACTCAGGATATTTCGGGAAGCTGTGGGCTAGAGCGCAAAAACCGCCTTAAGGTCGATTTGGCAGCCGGGGAGGATCCTTACCGGGGCCGTAGCGCCCGGTTCGTAAACGGCGAATTTATGCTCCCCCCCTTCCATGATATGCGCCTGGACGATCTTTTCCTCGGGGTCCGCAAACCAGCACTCCCGGACCCCCGCCAGGCGGTATTTGTTGAGTTTCTCGACAAGGTCGTACTTGGCGGTAGAGGGGGAGAGGATGTCCACCACCATATCCGGCGGGCCGTTGCAGCCCCGGTCGTCCAGTTTGGAGGGGTCGCAGACCACGGTAATATCCGGTTCAAAAAAAGTGTCGTCGCTGTTGTCCTCCTGGGGAAACAGCCGGACCCCGAAGGGCGCCGGGTATACCTCGCAGGGTTTTCCCTTCAGGAAATTGTGCAGTTGGGTAAATAATTCACCAAGAATTTTCTGGTGAATCCTGCTGGGGGTGGCCATCATAAGGGCTTCCCCGTCCAAAAGTTCATACCGCTCCCGTTCGTCCCAGGTGAGGACGTCGGCGTAGGTATAACGGGCTTCCGGTTTTTCCTGGGCTAAGGCCATAATTTCTCCTATTTCATTATAAGAGAACCGGGGGGCTTATGTCTATTTCCCCCCGGCGTTTTTTGTACGGGGAGCCGTAAGCTCCCCGGGCCCTCCTAATTTGTCGCTTTTGTCCAGGTTACTCCGCTGCTGCTTGCGTCCGTCCAGGCGGCCAGCCAGCGTCCGCCCCCGTAGGCCGCTGAATTGATTTCCGTACCGTAGGTGTTGGCGGTGGTGTTGGTCTGGATGGTTGCGTAGTCGGACCCGTCCACCCAGGTTATGGCATTCCAGGTTTGTCCGTCGGTGGAATAGGCCCCCTTGCCGCCGGTACCGTTGGATCCCACCGCTACCCAGTGGTTGTTCCCCCAGGCCACGGAATTAATACTCCCCGCATTGAAAGTATTGGTCCAGCCGACGCCCGCTATGGCCGTCCAGGTTGCCCCGTCCCCGGAATAGGCACCTCTGCCGGAAGAGCCGGCCGCTACCCAGTAGCCTTCCCCCGAGGCCACGGAATTAATACTCTCTGTATTGAAAGTGCCGGACCAACTGTTTATGGCATTCCAGGTTTGTCCGTTATTGGTGGAAGAGGCCCCTTTGCCGCCGGAGCCCGCCGCTATCCAGCGGCCGTTTCCGTAGGCCACGGAATTAATATCATTCGCTCCATTACTGAAAGCACTGGTCCAGCCGGCGCCCGTTATGGCCGTCCAGGCTGCCAGGTCCCCGGAGGAATAGGCGCCTTGGCCGGAAGAGCCGACCGCTACCCAGTAGCCGTCCCCCCAGGCCACGGAATTAATAGTCTCTGTACCGAAAATGCCGGACCAACTGTTTATGGCATTCCAGCTTTCCCCGTTATTGGTGGAATAGGCCCCTTTACCGTTAGAGCCGACCGCTACCCAGCGGTTGTTGCTTCCAGAGGCCACGGAATTAATAGTCTCTGAACCGAAAATAGTGGTCCAGCCGTCGTTCAGGGCCGTCCAAGTTACCCCGTCATCGGAATAGGCCCCGTTGGCGCCAGGGCCGGCCGCTATCCAGCGGCCGTTTCCATAGGCCACGGAATACTGACCGGGGTCCAGGGCCCAGTCGGAAGTACTGACGGTATCACTGACATCATCCTCCCAGAAAGCGCAGATGTCGGCTACGATATATTCCTCTATTAACATCACGCTGTCGCCCAGGCCGGGTTTAACCGCGACGGCTTTAACCGTGGTATTCCCGTATATGGTAATACCCAGGGCAGGATTAAACACCGGGCTGGAAACGCCGGGAGTACTGCCGTTAGTGGTATAATAGATATCCGCGCCTGTGGTGTTGCATGCCAGATCTACCACGGATCCCCTCGCCACCCGGATCGGAG
>JAISRD010000161.1 GCA_031273835.1 Treponema sp.
CAGATAATCCCTGGGGGCCCTGACCAAGCCCCCGGCAATGTTAAAATCAAAGGATAAATGTTCCCCCACGTCCCCGTCTAAGTAAAAGCCCGCCCAGTTATCGGTCCCCCAGACAAAATCCCCCTCCCCGGGGTAGAGCCCGCCTGAAAAGACCGATTGAGCCCCCACCCCGACATCCCCGGAAAACCAGCTCTCCCCGCGGCCGTTATGGGTCTCGAAACGGTATGCCCCCCGTTTGAGGTCCATCCCCGGCCCGGCCTTTTTCAGACGCAGCCGTATATCTTTCAAAACAGCCCTTTCGGTATCGCCGAGTTTTTCAAGGGGCGCGTCGAGGATCACGTCAAGGGCGTCGATGACAAGCGCCCTGGAATAGGGCTTAACCACCGGCAGGGGATCGCAGAGCCCCCTCAACTGGGCCTGATCTAAAAGATAGTAAACGGGATCATCCAGAGGAACGGAAATGTGGGTTTGGGCCGCCAGGGTCAAACAGGCGGCAAAGAACAGTACCGGTACGATTCCCTGCTTTTTCATAAAGTCCGTCAAGTATTGTTGAAATCTTGCTGTATGTCAAGTATAATGGAATCCACCATGAAGTCCGTCTGCAGATCCTTTCCGGTCCTCCTATTCCTTTTTATAAACGCGGCGGCCCTTTTTTCCCTCCCCCCCCAAAAGCTGCTGTACAGTGATGATTGGGCCTATGAGGCGCTGTCCATACTCTCAAGGGAACAGCGGCTTGTCTTTTTCGCCGATTCGGTGATCACCGTTGCCCAAATGAAAAATTTTCTGGCGGAAATTGACGAGGCGGAACTCTCTGAAAGCGGGAAGCTGCTCCTGCGGGAGCTTGAGGCGTACCTGGAAAAATCCCCCTGGATCAGCGTAGAATCGGATTATCTTTCGGCGGGATTTGAACCGGTATTCCAGCCCGAACTGTACTTCAAAAGTTCCTCCGAAACTCCCTGGATATACGATTACCACAGCAGAAAACCCCTGCTGGAACTTCCCCTGAATGTTTCCCTGGGACCCTATGTAAGTTTTGAAATGATCCCCCTCCTCGGTCAGAACGAAAAGGCCGCCACGCAGCACGACAATCATATCAATGTTCCCTATGATCCTGTATCACAGTTTGACATCCACTTTCCAAAACGTGCATACCTCAGCGCGGGAATCCCCCTGGGCGAAGCTTCGGGAATTCACTTTGCCATAGGCACGGGGGAGGATTTTTTGGGAAGGACCAGGACGGGAAGCATAATCCTTTCCGATTACATGAACAAGGTTTCCTACGCCCAGCTTTCTATCTACGCTCCCCTCCTAAAGTACACCGCCGAAGTTAAGCAGATGGAGGTGAATAAATATCAATATATGCATTACCTCCGCATCAGGCTCCATAGGACCTTTTCCCTGACCGTTGCCGAAGGGGTCATGGTCAACGCCCCGCTGGAACTTCGTTTTCTTAACCCCCTTGCCATTTTCCACGGTTTTGAGGCCTATAAGACCTATGAGGATTATGATAAAGAAAACAATGATGATAATGATAGAAATAGTAATGCTTCCAATCTCACAGGGGATTCCCGTATCGGTTCGTATTTCGGCGTAAAGCTTGAATTTCAGCCCTTTAAGTACGGGCGCTTTTACGCCCTCTTTGCCATGAATCAGCTCCAGCTTGGGATTGAAAAAGAAAACTGGTCCGAGGACCTTACCCCGGACGCGCTGGCCTTTCAGGGGGGGGCGGAACTTTCCATCCCCGTTTCCGGGGGTTATGTAAATTTCGGCGCCGAAGGGATATATACCTATCCCTATATGTATGTACTCGATGATAAAAAATGGTCCTTTGTAAAGGAATACCCCGAAATCGACAATATGAAAGTCCGGAATTGGGTCGGCACTCCCTTCGGGCCCGATACCATAGCGGGAACCCTCTGGGCCGGTTATGCCGCGTCTACCCGCTGGTCCCTTACCTTCTCCTTTGTTTTTTCCGCCCAGGGCATCCGTTCCGGTACGGATATTTTTGACACCGTCAATTACCGGCCGACTCCCGCGGATTTTAACGTGGTCGTCCCCCCGACGGGAACCCCGGTTTATACTTCCACCGCCGCCCTGCTTTGGCAGTGGAAACCGGAGGAATGGATTACGGTACTTATACAGCCCGGCTACCGTTTCATCATGAATAACGGCCATGCCGAGGGAAAGACCGCCCAGGGTTTTGAGGCGGCCTTTTCGGTCAGGCTCAGTTCCCCCCTTAAAGCAAAACGCTATGAATTTTAAGGATTATGAGGCCTGGTACAAAAAACGGTCCTCCATAACCACATCGGCCCTCTATACCGCTTTTATGGTCATTGCCGATCTCAGCGCGGTAATGCTCTCCTTCGGGACCGGTTTTTTTCTGCTTAACCTGTACGACATGAGCGCTATTAACTTTAAATCCTTTGTTACCTATTGGCCCTACCTTCCTGTATTTATCCTGGTATTCTGGATTGCGGGCCGGCTCTACCCCGGGGCGGCCCAGGCTCCGGCGGATGAGCTGCGTTACTTTACCGCAGCATCCTTTATTGTCCACGGGGGCATTGTTATTTCACGGTATATAGAAGACCTTGAGTTTGACGCCATATCGGCGGCGTTCATAATCAGTTTTATCGTTTCCATGCCCATACTCCTTGTCTGCCGTTCCATGATCCGTTCCTTTTTATTTGCCACAAAGCTGGGAAGCATTCCGGCGGTGATATTCGGCGGCGGCGTTACGGGGCGGAATATAATAGACCGGCTCCTGCAGAGCAAAACGGCGGGTTATGTGCCGGTTCTTATCCTTGATGACGATCCCGCAACGGGGGATCAATACCGAGGCATCCCCATCATTCATGATACAAGCCTGGGGCCTGAAATTGCCGCCCGCTTCCGTATCCGCATGGCGATTGTGATACTCCCCGAATTAAGCAAAAAAAACCTTTCCAGGCTTATCAGCAATTACGTTTCCGCTTTCCGCTACCGCGTGATCATGCCCGCCGTTTTTACAAACGCCGGAATAGCGGTTCGGGACTTCGGCGGCATACTTGGGATCGCCTCCGCCAACCGTCTGAATATGTTCTGGAATCTCTGGATAAAGCGGTTTTTTGATCTTTCCCTGCTTATTGTAGGAGGCGTTCTGGTCCTCCCCTTTCTTCTGATCATTGCCCTGCTGGTAAAAATAAGTTCCCCCGGTCCGGTCCTGTACGGACACATCAGGGTGGGACGCGGCGGCCGTCACTTTACCGCGTATAAATTCCGCTCCATGTGCGTGGACGCCGATGAACGCCTCAAAACCCTGCTGGAATCGGATCCGGCCCTCCGCAAAGAATGGGAGGCCAGCCACAAACTAAAAAATGACCCGCGGGTAACCTTTATAGGAAAACTGCTGCGGCGCACGAGCATTGATGAATTTCCCCAGCTTATCAATGTTTTAAGGGGGGATATGAGCATGGTCGGCCCGCGGCCCATTGTGGACGCGGAAATAAAAAAATACGGCGAAAATTTCAACCGGATATTCTCGGTAAAACCGGGCATTACCGGATTGTGGCAGGTTTCAGGCCGCTCGGATACGGATTATACCGAACGGGTTTCGCTTGACACCTATTATCTTGAAAGCTGGTCCCTTTGGCTTGATATTTGGATACTCTACAAAACCATAGGCACCGTCTTTAAGGGCAGGGGGGCGTATTGATGAGGAAAATAGTTTTTTGTGTTTTTTGTATAATGGTTCTTTTCGGCACCGCCGCGCCGCTGTTCTGTCAACGCAGGTCCTTCAATGATATTTATCCCGGCGTGGACAAGGAAAGACAAGCCGAGATCTTTTCCGCCGGCGGATTTTCCAGAACAGGCGAGGGCTCCGGGGGCCTTCTGTTTCCGCCCGGCCAGGCCCGGCAGGACATTTCGGCCTTTATTCTGTCCCGCTCTCCGCGCTATATAGGCGAATCGATCAGGGTCGTCCCCTATGGGAAAAAAGGAGGCGGCCTCTTAAAGGTCTACAATGCCCTAAGCCGGGTGGAGGATCTAAGATACCAGACTTATCCCTCGTCAACCAAGGGAAAGGACATTCCCCTCTTTGTAGAGGCAACCCGCATTGAGGGGCCTGGTAAAAACAAGGCCCTTCCGGACCCCGGCCCTTCCGCCATACTGCCCGCTTCGGAGACAAACTACCTGCGCCTTAAGGACGCGAATTTCGGCAACACCTACTGCCAGGCGCAGCTTTCGACCAAAACACAGTTCCTGCTGTACAGCCTGACCAATTTCAAGACCCTGTATTACGGCATCATTCCCGTGATGCGGGAAAATTCATTTAACGCCCAGTTGTACGTGGAACCGTTAACCGAGGGCTTCTTAATTTACAGCGCCGTGGGCGTGGATGTTTCGGATTTTATTGCCAGATGGATAGATATTCCCTCCGCCATCGGCAAACGGGTAAACGTGATCGTCAACTGGCTTGCGGAAGGAATAGGCGGATAAACAAAATGAGTTTTTACAGCGGCTGACTTAAAAAGCAGCCGCAAAAATAAGTTTTTATAGCGGCTGACTTGAAAAGCAGCCGTAAAAACATACGTTTTTAGCGGCTGATGGGAGTCGAACCCACGTCTCCAGCTTGGAAGGCTGGGGTAATAGCCGTTATACGACAGCCGCCTGTCTTTTCAGCATAACAAAAAAATCCCCGCCCTGTCAACTCTTAATGCGGTAAAGCCCCCCGTCCTCGGCTACCATCATCTCCTTTTCCAGGACCGCCAGGGCGCGGTAAAAATCCCCCTCCTTCATTTCCGGAAGCTCCGCGGCCACAGCGGCCCGTAAAGCTTCCGGGCTGCGTCCCCCCTGTCCTGCAAGGTTTTTTACTATCTGTCCGCGGATTTGGCGGAAACTGCCCTCAAAACGGCTCTGACGGGTATAATGGGCGCTTTTCCGGCCGGGGTTGGCGGTGAGTTTCTTCAGTTCCGCCCCGTAATCCATAAGGGCCCAGTACCAGATACGGGGGTTTTCCGCGTCCAGGACCTGCCGCAGCAGGGGAAAAAGTTCGTCATCCTTTACGCCCTCCCTGTCCTGAAAGAAAAAATGGAGCAGGGTGGATCGTATATTGGTTTCGATAAAGACCGCCGGATAGTTCCAGGCAAAACAGGCCACCGCCCCGGAAGTATAGGGGCCTATGCCGGGCAGGGTGATGAGCAGTTCCGGGGTGCGGGGAACCTCTCCGCCGTGGCGTGCCTCGATTACCCCGGCGCATTCCCATAACTTCTTTGCCCGCCGGTTATAGCCCAGGCCGGACCATTCCCGCAGGACCAAGTCAAGGGGAGCCGCGGCAAGATCCCCCGGACCGGGCCACCTCTTCATCCACCTTTCCCAATAGGAAACAACCCGCCCTGTCTGGGTCTGCTGGAGCATGAATTCAGAAACAAGAACCCCCCAGGGGCTGATCTCTTTCCTCCAGGGAAAATCCCTGCCCCGTTCCCTGTAGTTATCAAGAATTATCTTCCGAAAGGCCCTCGCCTCCAATCCGTTTACCCGCCGTCGGCCTTTTCACCGGCGGCCTGTCCGTTAACGGACCCAATAATCCTCCCGGCTATTTCTTCCGGCGTCAGAGCGTCGGTATCTATGACCAGGTCCGCCCCCGAATAATCATCGTTGTCGATGTTATAGAGCCGCAGGTACCGTTCCCTGTCCTGCCTGTCCCGCTCGCGGGTAAAATCCGCCACGGCCTGAAGCTCCCCTCCTTCCCGCAGGGTGATGCGCCGCGCCCTGGTCAGGGGTTCGGCCTTCAGGTATACCTTTAAGTCCGCGTCGGAGAGCATCCACAGGGCCAGCCGGGAACCGAGGACACAGCCGGGGGACTCACGGGCCAGCCTTACCTGGGTGTCGTCCACTTCCCTGTCCCAGGAATCATCGGCGGCGGCCCGTTTCAACACTTCCTCAAGACTGAGCCCCCGTTTTTCCGCCAGGGTCCTAAAGGTAAAATTGATAAAGGACAGTCCGAGCCTGTCCGCCACAATTCTGCTCACCGTCGTATTGCCGCAGCCGCTCTTTCCCGATATGGCTATTTTCATTCCCTACTCCACGTTCCGCAGTTGAATACTGAATATTTTTGTATCTCTATATATTATAACGAATTACAAATCATATTTTGCGGTATGCTTACACAGGGCTTACAAAACCTCTCCCTGTTTAAGATTCCTCCCCTTATTTATAGCAATTAAGGACCCAATTTGCCTATAGCGGCCTGTATGCTAAACTACCAATATGGAACTCAGGCATACTGTAGCGGACGGGTTCCGGCTGCTTATGTCGGCGATGGTTGCCAATGCCTTGGACGATATACTGGATTGGAAAGCCTCTGCCCGTACCAAAGATGAAGCTATGGCGTTCCTCTTATCCCCCGCCTGTGAATGCATCTGCCTTACCCTGGGCGTTGACTATAAA
>JAISRD010000117.1 GCA_031273835.1 Treponema sp.
TCTTCTCATTTCCTGGGACTTCCCATTGTTCGGCCCTTCCCATTTAGCTTGTACTCCCCTCTTTCAGGGACCTTCCCCCTCCTGGTACTATGGCTTCTGCTGACTTCTTGCAATTCATCCGCACATCACTGTACGGGTTCCCTTGGCGCCGGGACGATTCGTCAGTCGCCGCCTTGAGCCTTGCAAGACCTCCCCAGGTAAGAGCTGATAACCATCATCCCATATAGCCGCCGCATTTACACCGCAGGGTTCGGGTAGTGTTGGACTTTGCTTTGTTGTGCAAGCTCGTCCGCCCTGCATATGCCTTATATGCGGTTTCTGTTAAGAACCCGCTTGCGCGGGGGAGGGCCCGGGATTTTGCTTCCGGCTTCCTTCAGATTCCACCTCACGATGGACACCCTTGCCTTCGGCTAACGCTTCCCACTACCAAGCGCGTAGCGGACTTCCACCGCCGAGTTATCACCCATGCTGGGCGCACACAACACGCCCCCGCCGGGGACGGCGGGGGCGCTGGACCGGCGCGCGGCATTATCGCGCTCTCCGGTTCCCGGTACGTTCTTTCCCGTTACGGAAAGACGGGCGGAGCGTTACCGTCCCTGACAGCCTCGGCATAGGTTTGCCATGTGGCATTGGGAGGACGGTCGCCGTTAGCAGAATCGGGGTAATAATCTCTGCCTGATTGTACATACTACTCGCCGTGCATCGTTGGCGGACCTGCCGGTCTGATCTTGCCATCTAAAAAATACGTTTCAAATGGTATAATTGCAATATAATCACTCAAGCCGTCCGCTACTTCAAGGATGTCAGTATTTACCAAAACACTATGCGTGCTGGATTGGCCCTGGACGACATACCAGAGGTTCTCGTTTCCTGTATCCCTCATACTTTTGACCGGAGTATCTTTGGATACGATACCGCCCGTGCGTACCCAATATCAATACCCTTCCAGTTATTGTTCAGTATATGAGTTTCTCCTATTTCCTCCTTTCACGAGCTTCGTGTCGCAACGTGGTTCCCCTTCTCTTCCTGCGGTATCAGCGCCGATACCAGGGGCACTTCTTGCCGTTGTTTTCTGCCTGTACTGCGAAATACGCCGTTTTCCCGCTGTCGTCGAACTCAAATTCCATTACGTCCTTTTTCCGCATGGTTATAGAAGGACTTACGCAACTCCTCGGTGTTTCCGGTAAAAATAGAGGATCTTTATCCCCAGATCGTGCCGCCCCACCAGGTAGCTTTCTATGGTTACCTGGGCGCTGGGGTCCCCGCTTGGGGTGGGGATGTGGTCGGGGATTTTCAACCCCAGCCTCACGTAGTCCGCTTCCGCCAGGCGGGGGGCTACCAGTTCTGGGCGATCCTGAAACCCACCGAATAGGCCTTTGACGACGGCGGGTTCCCCACCCGAAAGGTTACCCGCAGCTGGTTCACCGGGGTTACCCAGGCGCCGCCCCGGAAAACGCGGTTCCTTCCCTGCGGGGAACCCACGGGATCGTAGATCGGTTCGGCGGGGTAATCGTCATACCAGTCCCAGCACCATTCCCAGACATTGCCGCTCATATCGTAAAGCCCCAGCTGGTTGGGCAGCTTGGTCTTTACCGGCTGGGGACGGCGGTTCGCGTTGGCGCTGTACCAGCCCAGATCGGCGGCGGCGCTTCCGCCTGAGTATCCGGCCTTTTCGAGTATTTCACCCCCGGCGTTCTGGCCCCCCCGGGCGGCGTATTCCCATTCGGCCTCGGTGGGGAGCCTGAATCCCTTGGAATCCCGGTCCCAGGTTACCGTCTCTCCCTCCACCGTATAGGCCGGCTTCAATCCGTTTAATTCACTTAGGCTGTTGCAGAACAGTACCGCGTCAAACCAGCTTACCGATTCCACGGGAAGTTCCGCCCCCTTGAAATAGGAAGGGTTATGGTTCATCACCGCGGCGTAGAGGTCCTGGGTAACCTCGGTTTCGCTTAACAAAAAGGGTTTGACCGTCGCTTCGTGTACCCGCTCGTTGACCCTGAAGGCCCCCTCGTTGCTGCCCCGGTAAAAGCTTCCCCCGTTGATGTGGATCATCTTGGGGAAAAATTTTGCCGGTTCCAGCGAAAGCGCCAGAACGGGCAGGGCGCATAGAAAGAAGAATACGTATCCCCTGTTAGCCTTCATGACAGTTCTCCGCGGTTCTGAACGACCTTTGCTATAAGCCCGTAGCGTACCGCTTCCTCGGCGTTCATCCAGAAATCCCGGTCTGTATCCTTTTGCACCTGTTCCGGGGAAGATCCGGTTTCGTCGGAGATAAGCCTGTTGATCTTTTCCCTGAGCTTTTCAAGCTCCCTGGCGTGTATCTCTATATCCGTGGCGACCCCCCGGATTCCCGAAAGGGGCTGATGGATGAGGTAATGGCTGTTGGGCAGCCCGGCCCGCCTTTCCCTGGGGGCGGCAAGCTGTATGATGGCCGCCGCGCTGGCCACAAGGCCCATCCCGATGGTCCACACCGGGGGTTTGATAAAGCGTATCATGTCGAATATCGCAAAGCCCGCGTCGGCGTCCCCTCCGGGGGAATCGATAAAGATCCGTATGGGCTCGTCCCCCTCATCCTCAAGTAAAAGAAGCTGCCTTATGGTCCGCTCCGCCAGATCCTTTTTTACTTCTCCGGAAAGCAGTACGGTCCGGGTTTTAAGCATCCGCGCGATGAGCGGGTCCGTTCCGGACTGCCTGCTTTCCTCTTCTTCCCCGCCGTCATCTTCCAGTACCGGAGGATGGTTTTTCGCAATCATTGAAAATATCATTAAAAACTCCTTGATTTACCCGCCCTCCCCGGTATATATACGGGGAACGCGTTTATTTATATTACAGGTTATTTCATAGGGAATGGTACCGGTTAGGGCGGCCAGATCCCCCGCGTGGGGAGCGTCTCCGCCGAATACCGTAACCTGATCCCAGCGTTTAAGGGATGAATGTTTTCCCAGATCGACCATGCATTGATCCATGCAGATCCTTCCCGCCAGGGGGCGCAGTTCCCCCCCCGCCAGAACCCGCCATTTATTGCCGGCGCTTCTGGGAAGGCCGTCGGCATAACCCAGGGGCAGGGTGCCGATCACCGTGTCCTCCCCGGCGGTCCATATCCTGCCGTAGGAAACCGATGTTCCCCTCCGTATGGTTTTTATAAAAACGATACGGCTTACGAGCTCCATAAGCGGTTTTACCGCCGGGACCTTCCCCCCCTGCTGCGGAACATATCCGTAGAGCAGTATTCCCGGCCTTACCATGTTAAACCAGGAATCGTTATGGAAGCTTACGGCGCCGGTATTGGCGGCGTGAATTATGCCGGGATCGATGCCCCGCTTCTTTATGCTTTCCACCGCTTCGCGGAACAGCGCAAGCTGCTTTCCGGTGTAGCTCAGATCCGCTTCTTCGGCGGAATCGGAAACGGCAAAGTGGGTGGAGGTTCCGGCAAGGCGCAGGCTTTTTTCGCCGGAAATACACGCCGCCAGATCCGCCGCCCCGGCGGGGGGGCAGCCTATGCGTCCCATGCCGGTATCGATCTTAAGATGAACGGAAAGGCGTTTTCCCGCCCGCCGGGCGCAGGCGGCCAGGGCCTTTACATACTCCGTGTCCGCCGCCAGGGGTTCAAGATCCGCCGCTGCAAGCCGGGGAAGCTCCTCCGGCAGGGCTATTGAAAAGAGCAGTACCGGATCTTCTATGCCCGCCTCCCGAAGTTCTTCCCCCTCCCGCACGGTGGCCACGGCAAGGCAGGATACCCCCGCCGCCAGGGCGGCCTTTGATACCGCCGCGGCGCCGTGTCCGTAGGCGTCGGCTTTTACGGGCATACAGATCATACAGCCGGTTCTTTCCCGTACCAGGGCTATGTTTTCCCACAGACGCTCAAGATGTATAATAGCACGGGTTGCCCGCATGACCCTATTATACTCATCTCGAGTTTTTCTTACAATTATGCTACCCTCAAGGGATGAAGGGAAAACTAAATTCCGGTATTTTCCTGCTGGGGATATTTTTGTTTTGTTCCGGCTGCGCCGAGGTGAGGGCCAAAAAGGAAATTCCCCCGGTGCTGGAACGGATCGCGGGACCTGGGTATTCGAATTTTCTTTCATCGGTGGATATTCTTGATTATAAAGACAAAGCCTCGGGGGCGGCCCTTGCTCCCTGGGTCAGGGCTTATCTGGATTACGGCAATCAGGGGGTGGAAGCCCTGGAAGACTACAGGGATTACTATGCCTTTGTGGCGGACCAGTGGGGAGAGAACACCGTCCTTTTGGAATATTGGCTTCGGAATTTTGCCGTCCCCCAGGATTTTTCCCGGCTGGTGGCGGTCAGGATACGGCGCCGTTTTATAAAAGACCTCCTGCGGGACCCCGGCGACGAATACGGCGGAAGCTATGAAGCCGCGGTAAAGGCGGCCTACGCCGTCTCCTTTTGGGGGGGCCGGAGGAATGATAATTCCTGGGTGTTGATGGATCGTTATGAAGGCGGCCTCAAGGAGTACCACTATTTTGTCCTCGTTCTGATTTCCAGGGAAGAGCTGCAAGGCCAAATTACCGAAATCTTGAATGAGATAAAGACCGAAGGGAATACACGGTATCAGAATCAAGCCTTTGACCGGATTCGGGAAACTTTTTTTGAGGATTTTTAGGGTGAATGAATTAATGACCGCCGCCGAAGGCGTTTTGCCCGCCCCGATCCTGTATCAATGGGGCCTTGATTTTATCCGCGCCGTACAGGGGGCGGGGAACCCCGCTGTTACCGCAGTGATGAAGATCATCACGGACCTCGTGTCGGAATTTATTTTTTTTGCCGTTGTGATGATCCTTTTCTGGCTGGCCGACGAACGGAAGGCCTTCCGCTTCGGCGTGCTGGTGATCTGCTCCGCCTGGCTTAACAGCCTGGTTAAGGCGTTTTTTAGGCAGCCCCGGCCTTTCCATCTGGAAAAGGCCCTGGGGATGATAGGCGAAGGCGGTTATGGTTTTCCTTCCGGCCACACCCAGTTAATTCTGATTTTCCTCGTTCCCCTAAGCGCCTGGCTCTGCCTGAAAAAACCGGCCCTGTTTCGGGGCCGTGCTTCCCCGCCCGGCCGGCTGTGGAAGATCCTCATATGGGCCGTTACCGTTTTGTTGATAACGGCGGTAAGTTTCTCCCGGCTCTATTTGGGCGTACATTTCCCCCAGGACATAGCGGGGGGCCTCTTGTTGGGGGGGCTCAGCCTGGTCCTTTATTTCGCCGCGGAAAGGCGCTTTTCCGCCCCCCATAACCCTAAGCCGTCTAAGGACGCTTCTTTGTTTCGGGTCCTCCTTGAAAAACCCCGGTATCAGTTAAGCCTCGCCGCAGCGGCGGCGCTGTTGATGAACGCCCTGGTCCCCCGTCACAGCGGGGGGGCCCTCCTTTTCGGGTTTACGACCGGTTATATTTTGATGAGGGCCCATTGGCCTTTCAGCGCCGTCGCTTCGGGCCTGGGGCTTCCCCCCCGTTCGGCGTTTCTCCGGGCGGCGCTGTTCCTGGCGGCGGGTTTTGCCGGGGCGATCATCCTCTATGGGGGGCTTAAACGGATCTTTCCCGGCGCCGCTTCGCCTTACTATGGGCTTTTCCGTTTTATCCGTTACGGTCTGTCCGGTTTCTGGGTTTCCGGGGGCGCTCCCCGGATCTTTACTGCCTTTGACAACAGAGACAGGACATGAGGAATTACGGAGACGGAATTCCCATCGCGGCCCTGGCCGCCGGACAGGGGGCCCTGGCGTTGATCAGGACCAGCGGTCCCTCATCGGTGGATCTTTTGGCGGCGGCCTTTTCCCGTCCTGAAAAACTCAGATCCGCCCCGGGCAATACCATAGTCCACGGATGGATATGCGCCCCCGGCGTTCCCCATCAACGTATCGACGAAGTCCTTGTTTCGGTATACCGCGCCCCCAAAAGCTATACCGGGGAAGAGGGGGCCGATATCTCCTGCCACGGCGGTTCCGCCTCGGTCAAGGCGGTTCTGGAAGTCCTGCGCCGGGCGGGTTTCCAGGACGCCCTGCCCGGTGAATTTACCTTTCGAGCCTTCATGAACGGAAAGCTCGATCTGACCCAGTCGGAATCGGTGATGGAACTGGTATCGGCAAGGACCGGAGCGGGCTTTGAAAGGGCGCTGCGCAGGCTTTCCGGTTTACTGGCAAAGGAACTGGGGGAAATACGGGCCCTGCTTATGGAGGTTCTTTCCGCCGCGGAACTGTACTTGGATTATTCGGAGGATGAAATTGCCGCTTCCCCGGAGGAATTGGAGGGAACCCTGCCCCGCCGTGAAGCGGCGGAGGAAGCCTTAAAGCGCCTCGCGGCGCTCCGCGGGGGCTATGACAGGGAACGGCTCTACCGGGAAGGGGCGCTGGCGGTGATCGCCGGAAGGCCCAACGCTGGAAAATCAAGCCTGTTTAACCTGCTTCTCCGGGAGGATCGTTCCATTGTTACCGCCGTTCCCGGCACTACCAGGGACTGGATAGAGGCGGTTTTTTCTCTTGAGGGTATACCGCTGCGCCTTGCCGATACCGCGGGACTCCGCGAAGAGGGGACCGCCGTTGACGCGGTTGAGGCCATAGGCATGGAGCGGAGCAGGGAACTGCTGAACGGGGCGGACTGTATACTCTATGTGATTGACGGAGAAACTGGAATACTCCCCTGGGATCTGGCTTTTCTTGAAAAAGCCGAAGGGGAAAATAAAAAAGTTCTGGCAATTTGGAATAAGGCCGATATTGCTCAAGTCCCTTCTGAAAGTATTCCGGTTTTGGCGCTCAGCGCAAAGACAGGAGCGGGCGTTGAGAAACTCTGTTCCGCCCTTGCTGAACTTTTAGGGGGAAATACTTTACCGGAAATCGAAGCCCGGGACCGGGGGCAGCCGGGATTAGGCAGCGCCAGGCAGAAGGAATTGACGGATATCGCTTTCAGCGCCCTAAAGGAAGCGCTGGAAACGGCTGAAAGAGGGGAAGCCCTTGATATTATTGCTCCCCGCTTGAGGGATGCGCTTAACGCCCTTGGAGAAATTACCGGAGAAGTTTTTACGGCGGATATTTTAGAGGCGATGTTCAGCCGTTTCTGCGTCGGAAAATAGGAGAAAAGGCAAAAAAGAGCCCGTTACCGGAAAAACGATTTTGTAACGGGCTTAATTATCAAAAGAAAGGAAAGGAGGAAGCGGGTTCGGCGGGTATTTCGACCGGTTGTTTTACAGGCTTCTTCACAGCGGGTTTCCTGCCGGCGGCAGCTTTTTTAGCCGTTGTTTTAGCGGTAGGTTTCTTCACGGCAGCCTTTTTGTCGGCTGTCTTTGCGGCGGGTTTCTTGGCGGCTGCTTTCTTTACTGTTGTTTTGGCTGTGAGCTTCTTAGCGGCTGTTTTTTTGTCGTCCGCTTTTTTAAGGGCGGTCTTCTTTACCGCCGCAGCCGCTTTTTTAGGCGCGGCTTTCTTCACCGCGGGTTTTTTTACAGCCGCTGCGGTAGTTTTCTTTACCGCGGGTTTTTTTGCGGCCGCCGCGGCTGTTTTTTTAACCGTAGTTTTTTTCACCGCCGCCGCGGTAGTTTTCTTTACCGCGGGTTTTTTTGCCGCTACTGCGGTAGTTTTTTTCACTGCGGGCTTTTTAGCAGTTTTCGCTTTAACTTCAGGCATCAGATAACACTCCTTATAATAATAATTAATTCTAACTATATAACGGCTTTTAGAAAACTGCAATAGAATAATCTGCGCAAAAAATATTTTTTTTTATTTTTATTTTACAGCGGCGGTACGTAAGTATTCACCGCTCTGCCATTACCGAAAAAACACGCTCAATATGGGGCGGCTATTTTTCCCCGATCCAGGCCTTTGCTATCGGGTCATCCGGTTCCAGTTCCAGGACGGTGCGGAAAAAGGCCGCCGCCTCGTCGTCCCGGCCCTGTTTGAGGGCCAGGATACCCATATTGCTGATAAACCTGATATTATCCGGTTCTTTGTACAGGGCCTTTACCAGGAGGCGGCGGGCTTCGTCAAAACAGTTGAGTTCCATGCGGCATATTGCCAGTTCGTTCAGTGCGTCGGCGTTGGCAGCGCCCAATTCCAGGGCCTTTTCAAAACAGGCCGCCCCGTCTTCCCAGCGCCCCAGCCGGCGCAGTCCCCAGCCCAGGAGGAACCAGCCGTTTCCCGCGCCGGGCTGCCGTTCCAGAAAGTCCCTTGCCTTAAGTATACCCTGCTCTTCCTCACCCCTCCGTATCAGATCCAGGGCTTCCTTAAAACTTTCATTGTCCAGGCTGTTCTTCCGTATTTCATCAAGCAGTTCTCCGGCCTTGGAATATTTTTCGGCGCTCTCCGGGTCGTTCCCGCTTTCCCCCTCAAGGTAGGCGGCAAAACAGTCCGCGGCCCGGCCGTAGTCGGAGCTCCGGTGGTAAAAGAGACCGGCGTAAAAGAGGGTGTCGGGCAGGGGAGATGCCAGGGCGCTTTCATAGGCGGACTCGGCATCTTCGGCCGCCCTGACGTATTCATCGGCGGCGGGTCCTCCTCCCCCGGCTCTGTTTTTAAGGGAAAAGGCGTATTCCTCCAATACAAGGGCCCTGTTGAGGAGCAGCAGCGGCCGGCGGGGGCAGAGGCCCTCCAGGAGGGAAAGGATATCCAGCGCTGTTTTATGGTCGCCGTTTTTTGCCTTGAGTATCGCCGCTTCGGTAAGTTCGTTGAATATACCCGGCTTGATCTCCGCAGCGAGGTTCCGGTAATAAGCGGCGTGTCCGCCCCCGGGATTTTCCGCCAGTTCCCAGAGTATCCCCGAAAGGATCATTTCCCCGTTAAGGTCCTCCGCCTTGAATTCCCCGCTTCCCGGGGGAAGTTCCACGGGAAGGGGTATGGCGGGATCAAAGTGGAAACAGCGGACGTCGTGGTTCTCCCCGGCGCCGAGGCTGTCCCCCGGCAGGGTGATAAAGATACGTTTCCCCGGTTTCACTTTAGCCGGACCCCGCCGGGCCGGGCGTTTCGGCCCCCTGGGGCGCGGCGGACGCTCCAGCCTCTTGCGGCGTACCGGGCGCTGCGGCCCCTTGGGTCGTGGCGGGTATTTTTGCCGTAACGGGGGCTTCCGCGGGTTTGCTTCCCGCTTCTTTAATCGTAAAAGAGAACTGATTCAAATAATCGTTGATCCTCATTTTATAACCCATGGGGATAAGGGTTGTGTCAAACTGCATGGCCAGGGCGATAAGCTCCTTACGGCCCTCGACCTCTTCGGTCCGGATAAAGGAACCCCGCACCAGGAAGCTTTCCCGGGGGTCGTCAAAATCAATGCGCAGCGCCGCTTCCCGGTTTACGAGGAATTTCTCCACCCCCATCATGATAAGCTTGCACCCGGAGAAGGAAAGGTCCCTGAGTATGCAGCGCCGGGGAACGCTCTGAATAAAAGCGGCGGTTTCCTTTGCCAAAAGCTTAAGCCGGCGGAGCGATTCTACGGTGAGTAATATGCGTTCGTCCTTCCGTTTGGTGGAATTGATATTGGCATCCAGCACCCGGCCTATGATTTCGATGAGGTCATCCGGGGGACGCTGGGTAAACTGGAGCGTAAAAATCGCCGTTTCCTTGGATCCCCCGTAGGGGCTGTAGCCCGTCGAACGGGCCGCGGTAAAGAAGGTAAGGGGCGTATCCGATTCGGAATTTTTAAAACAAAAACGGAGGCTTACCATATTGTTGGCCTGCTGGAGTTTTTGAATCAGAGCGGACCGGGTATTGACAACCACCCTGGCCCCCTGGAAAGAGGTGGAGTAGATCACACAGGGCCAAAAATCACCGACGCATTTAAGATGAACCTGTTGGGTAATAAGTCCTGTTACTTGAATGATCTCCTTGGTAAAGGTTACGTCTATGGACTTAAAGCGCTCATAGTACGCGGCGATTTTTTGACTGGTTACTAAGGCCATCTTTCCCTATAATAAAGCGCTTTTCACCGGAAGTCAATTCAACTATACTGAAAATCAGAATTAGATGGCCGTAAAAAAATCTACCTTCAAGGACCTCCTGTTAGACCGTTTTTCCGGTATTTGGCAGCTTCTTTCGGAAACCACCCGGTTTTTAAGCAGAACCCCCCTCTTCGGCGCTTATGAAAGCCAGCTCCGCCAATGGCGCCATGAATTGCAGTCCGCCGGGCGGGACGCCGAACTTATACGCCGGATCAGGGGGGAATTGACGGAGCTCCGTAAATCCCTGCGGCTTCAGGGCTATGATTTAAGCCTGGCGAAACAGCGGCTTGTCTTTGAAGGTTTCCGGAACGACGCTTCCCTGGGCGAGGGTTTTAGGCGGGTGGTACTCTTTTTGGGGGACAATGATCTGTACTGGCTTGCCGGGGATGACAACCACATAACCCTGGCGGAACTCCTGGAACGGCAGCTTGAAAGGCTGCGCGTCCCCCTCAGGTCCAAGCATTACCTCTGGTACAAACGGCGGGGCAATGATCTTGTCCTGTCCGGCTCCGATACGGAGATGAAGGAGGATTTTGAAAGGCTTAAGGCCACCGGCGAAGCGAATAATCTTATCCTTTTAGGCAAGCTCAAGGGGCTGAACTAAGCCCCGCTTCCCCCTGCAAAGAAAAGCCCTTACTCAAACATAACGGCCAGCCACTTGCTTATCTCACTGACCCCCTCTCCGATAAGGCCCAGGGAAACCTGGGCCGTTGTTTCCGCCACGAGCCACCTGGTCTCACCGCCGTCTTCCCGCTTTACGGGGAAACGGGCGCCGCCGCCCCCCAGGTCGGCCAATCCCATGGCGTGGCTGTAATCCCTGGAAACCATCATCGCCGCGGGGATACCCGCGTGTTCCAGGATTAACGCCCAAAGCATGGCCCGGCTGTCGCAGTCCCCCCGGCCTTCCTGGACCGCGCTGACCAGGTTCACAAAATCACTGCCCATAAGGTCCCGCTCATAGCTAAAACCCTGAACCCATTGCAGGGCTTTTTCGGCGATCCTCCGGGCCTCCGCGTCCCGGGAACCCAGGGCTTTTTCCGCTTCGGCGGCGCTGGGGGTTTTTTCTTCCGCGCCGGGCAGCAGGTCCGGCCCGTCAAGGGCCGGAAGGTTCCACTGCCGTTCCAGAATAAAGGCCGCATTGGTAAGCCGGTCAAAGGCGTCCCGGTATATGGCCCGGTAAAAACGCCGCCATGCTTCCTGCCAGCGG
Organism: Treponema sp.; assembly: GCA_031273835.1. Taxonomy (GTDB): domain Bacteria; phylum Spirochaetota; class Spirochaetia; order Treponematales; family Breznakiellaceae; genus JAISRD01. Next base: position 11,121 of record JAISRD010000117.1, read on the forward strand.
GGAGACGAAAGATAGCGCTTGAGGACCTCGAATTCCCTGTCCACCAGGGCCTGGGCCGCCTCCGCGTCCCCCCGCCGGAAATAGGCCTTCGCTTCGGTCCCGTAAAGGCTTTTAAGGGTCCATTCGCCCGGGGGGTACTTAAAGGCCGTCCAGGGCCCTGGAAGACGGCGGTCCCCTTCGCCTGTGGAAAAGGAATCCAGACAGGAAAGATGGAGGCCCGTATCTTCCCGGTTAGGGCCGTAGGCCATGGCAAAGAGCAGGGGCGGCGTTTTTGTCTCACCCGGAGGACGGTCCAGCTCTATACACAGGGCCCAGCCGGTGTAGGAGGAATTACGCTGCCGGGGATTGGGAAAGCTGAGTTCCATGAAAAGGGCTTTTTTCCCGTAATAGTCAAAGGAACTCTTCCGACCCGAATTTGATAGTTTTTTTTCAAGCTCCCCCGCCAGGGCCTCCACCGAGAGGGCGGTTTTTCCCGTATGAACCGACAGGTCCAGAAAGGTCCCGAAGGGCGAACGAAAGGAAAACTGATTTTTAGCGTCCCCGCCGCTTAAGGCGTATTCTTCAGGCGGGTCCATACGGAAACCCCAGGTGGGGGAATAGAGGGGTTCCGCCCCGGAATGAAGGGGGCCCCGGAGCAGGAAAACCCAGAGCAGGAAAGCCCGGAACAGAAAGCGGGGGAAATTCACTCTTATCATAGTATCAAT
>JAISRD010000169.1 GCA_031273835.1 Treponema sp.
ATGACAAGCACGTCCGTGGGGCCCGCCACAAAATCAATCCCCACTTCGCCCGAAAGCATACGTTTGGCGGCGGCCACGTACTTATTACCCGGTCCCGCAATCACGCTTACCCGGGGTACCGATTCGGTCCCCAGGGCGAGGGCGGCGATTGCCTGGGCGCCGCCCATGGCGAAGATACGCAGCCGGGAGGGCCCGGAGGCGCCGGAGAGGGCGGGGCCGCAGACGGCGCTGAGCCACGCGGCGGCGAGTATACGCCCGTGGGGGAAGCCGTCTTCCATCGGGGGGGAGGCGAGGATCACCTCATCCACCCCGGAGATGAGGGCCGGGATGATCCCCATGAGTACCGAGGAAAAAAGGGGGAAGCGGCCCGCGGGTACATAGACCGCCGCCCTGTCCACGGGGATCACCAGCTGGCCGGTAAAAAGGCCCCTTTCCAGCTCGGTTTCAAAGGGGACAAATTGTTCCTTCTGGATCTTCGCGAAGCGGCCTATATGGGAAGCGGCCAGTTCCAGGGCGGCGGCCAGTTCCGGATCATCCCGGCGGAGGCTTTTCCAGGCGGCTTCGGCCCTTTCCACGGGAACTTCAAGGTTCTCCGGGGAACTCCTGTCAAAGCGGGCGGCGCAACGTTTCAGCGCGGCGTCCCCCCCTTCCCGCAGGGCGGCGATGATTTCCCCCACGGCTTTTTCAGTTGAGGAAGCCTCCGTATCCCCGCCGCTTCTTTTACCCCGGGTTCCCCAATAGGGGCCGAATTCCGCGGCGCCGATTATCTTTATCACAGATCCCCTCCGGTGATTGGCAGGCGGGTTCATTGTACCGAAGGCCGCTTACTGATTCAGCACCTCTTCCCGGTCCGCCAGGATCACCCTCAGCTTTACTTCCTTACCGTTCCGTATGACCACGGCGTCAATCTGTTCGCCGGGCCTGTTGTCTTCCAGGGCGGAATAGAGATCCGCCAGGGTGTTTATCTTCATGCCGTCGGCGTTGACCAGTATATCCCCCCCCAGGTAGATGACGCTGGAACCGTAACGTACCGGCTCGGAGCCCTGGCGTATCCCCGCCTGCTCGGCGAAGCCGTTCCGCCTGGTCCGGGAGATAAGGAGCCCCTCGCCCACGGGAAGCTTCGCGTATTGAACCAGGGCGGGAAAGATCTGGACCACCGAAGCATCGATCCAGCCCCGGCGTACCTTGCCGTGTTCAATCAGTTCCGCCACCACCCGCTTGGCGGTGTTTACCGGAACGGCAAAACCTATGCCCACGGAACCCCCCGAGGGGGAGTAGATCATCGTGTTGATCCCTATCATCCTGCCCTGGGAATCGAGGAGGGGCCCCCCGGAATTGCCCGGGTTAATCGAGGCGTCGGTCTGAATCATGTCCCGCACTATGTTCTGCCGGGAGATCTGGATGGGCCTGCCCAGACCCGAAACGATGCCCACCGTAAGGGTACGCTCCAGGGCGAAGGGATTACCGATGGCCAGCACCTTCTGGCCCACCCGGAGGCCGGAGGAATCACCGAAGGGTATGGTTTTGAGGCTTACACCCGCCGGGGGGGTAAATTTTATCACCGCCAGGTCGTTTTCCGGATCGGAACCCACCACGGTTCCGTCAAGCTGGGAGCCGTCGGAAAGGTTGATAAAGACCTTGTAGGCCTTTTCGATTACATGGTGATTGGTCAGGACATAACCGCGGGTATCGATGATGGACCCCGAACCGGAACCGCCGCTTTGGGGCACCGGTTCGAGGAACCAGTTGATCGCCACAATTTCGGTGGTCACATTTACCACCGCGTCGTTGTACTGTTCATAAACGGCGATATTTTCCCGTTCGTCGGGGCTGAAGGGAACAAGATCCGCCGTAGCGAGGGCCTTGGGGTTGAGCCCCGTGGGGCTGCCGGCCTGACGCAGCACAAAGCCGCTTTCCCCCAGGGGAGTTTCCGCCGGAGTCTCCGCCGCTTCCGCCGTCTCCGTCGCTTCCGTCTCCGCGACATGAGGTTTAAGAAAGGGCAGCTTGAGCAGACCCGTACCCAGGGCGAACATGACGACAATAAGGCCCGATAATACGGAAAAAAAGATCACTTGACCGCGGCTGTACAGTTTCATTCCCGCCTCCGTTTATTTATTATAGAAAAAAACGGGAAAAAACGCAATTGAGAGGTGGAGGGAGTATGGGGGCCCTGTCTTAAACGGATTACGCGATGCCCGCGATTGATCCTCCATACTTTGTCGGCTATGCTCAAGCCGTGGTTTTATCATGGTAAGCATCAAGGATATAGCGAAACAAGCGGGAATGTCCCCCTCCACCGTTTCCAGGGTTATCAACGGGAAGAAACACGTTAATTCCGCCAAACGGGCGGAGATACTCAGGCTGATAGAAAAAACGGGCTATGTCCCCAACAAGGCGGCCCGGAGTATGGTCCTTAAGCGGAGTTATACGGTGGGTATTGTGATCCCCGACACCTTTAACATCTTCCAGCGGGAACTTTTTTCGATTATCGAACGGAACCTTGAGTCCTTTGGGTACTATACCCTGTTCTTTTTTGCCAAATTCGAAGATCAGAGCGAAGAAGCCTGCCTTTCCCGGCTTAAGGCGGAAAAGCCCGACGGGGTTATCATGCTCCACGAAATGAAGAATCCCGCCTTCTACGAATATTTGTCCCTTGCCGGTATCCCCGTGGTAACCGCCACGTTTAACTATCCCGGCATACTTTCGATCCATGTTAACGAAGAACAAGCCGCCCTGGAGGCGGTGAACCATCTCTTAAGCCTGGGCCACCGTAATATCATGATGATTTCAGGCGACGGCTTTACCTTCGGCCGGCAGCGGGCGGAGGGTTTTTTCCAGGCTCTTATGGCGGCGGGGCTGTCCTGGAACGAAAACCGGGTGGTGTTTGTCCGCCACTATACGGCGGAATTCGGCATGTACGGCATGAGGGAACTCCTTTTAAGGGCCGGCCGGGACTTTACCGCCCTTTTCGCCGCCACCGATGAACTGGCAATCGGGGCAATCAGGACCCTCAAGGACGAAGGTTTCCGCGTCCCCGAAGATGTTTCGGTGGTGGGCTTTGACGACATTGATATCGCCAACTACATTACCCCCCGGCTCACCACGGTGCGTCAGCCCATCAAGGAAATCGGCGAAAGAACCGCCCTGGCCATGCACCGCTGTATTTCAGGAGGGGACGGCTTTAATCCGGGCCCCGGGAAGGAACAGATACTGCCCCACCGGCTCATCATAAGGGAATCCACCGCCGCGATGGCGCGCTGACCCTCCCGTACTTCTATCCCCTGAAAGAAAAGACCCGTGATGAATGGTCCGGGGACGGGGTCCGCAGTGTTGCCGCTGACACCCCTCGCCGCTTTTTCTGTAGTACGCTTTTCAGAACTGCCCGCTATGCCTCCCCAGGCGTAGGGCGCTTATGCGACGTACCCCTTTTTGGCAATAATTTAGTTATCAGCTATCCAATTTACGATATTTAATTCTTCAATATTTATAAAATGTTTGACATTATTCGTTACAAGAATTAAATCAT
>JAISRD010000028.1 GCA_031273835.1 Treponema sp.
CGGCGTACATCATGCGGCGTTTGGCGCTGACCCGTTTCTTTTCCATACTCATTTTCCTCAACCGGTGTAACGCCATTTTCCGTAGGATATTCAAATTCAGGGCGGCATTCCCGGTTCTCACACGGCATTCATCTTCCCGAAATACTATGTCCAGCATCCAATGCAGCTGATTTTCTATCGACCAGTGCCCACGTATGTATCTCAGGAATTCATCCGCGGAAAAATCACCGCTTGAGATGTAATACTGGTCCGTTTGCACTGTTTCTTTGCCTTTTTCTGTCCTGAATGTCCGATATTGCACTATCGTCTGCAAATCTTGCCACGCTTCCCTGCCTTCAAGCCACTCAAGCCCCGTTACCGTCCTGATTTCCCGCCGCTCAACTCGCCCGTGGCCCTTCTCTTCCTTCCCCTGCCATATATCTTCCGGTAGTTCCCTTATCTCCCCGCTCTCCATCCCCTCAAAGTACGCTTTGATATCCCCATACAATGTCTTCTGATTCTCTTTTACCGCAAGTACATAATCCGCTTCCTTTTCCCGGATCTTCTTCACTATCTCCCTTTGGCAGCTCATCGCGTCGGCGGTTATCACATCACCTTTCACATCCAGACTGTCCAGCAGTTTCGGCACCGCTTTGATCTCGTTGCTCTTTTCTTCCGTTACCAACTGCCCCAGCGTTAATCCCTGTTCCCCTATCCACACACTCACCACATATCGTTTTTCCGTCTATGTTTACCAGTCGGCCTGCTTCCCCCTGCCTTTCAGTCCGAACTTTTATGTCCCTTAACCACTTTCCCAGCCCTTCCTGCACTTGTCGCGGATCCGAACATTGCAGCACCCGCCGAAACGCCGATTTTTCCGGTAGCTGTATATAACTCCCATCGGTAATTACCACTAATTCCTTACTTCATAAGGAATTACGGCTTTACCTTGGGTTTATAAAAAGTAGAGCATTCAGTCGGGCAACCCGGATTCGAACCGGGGACCCCAAGTCCCCCAGACTTGTACGCTAACCAACTGCGCTATTGCCCGACAGAAGGCTCTAACTTCGGTATTGCATCGTTTTAAAATCCCGGTTCGTACCGAAATAACGGGATCAACCTAGCATTTTTCCCTGTCTGTGTCAACCAACGGGCGGGACATCTTTGGGGGCCGTTTTCCCCCGGCGTCCGGCGATGGGCACATAGGCCCTGCGGGATTGGACGCATTTATAGGCGGGCCGTATGATTTTGCCCCCCGAGGTGAGTTCTTCCATGCGGTGGGCGCACCAGCCGGCGACCCGGCTTACCGCGAAGAGGGGGGTATAAAGTTCCTGGGGTATGCCGAGCATTTTGTAGACAAAACCGGAATAAAAATCCACATTGGCGCAGATTACCTTATCGGAGCCCTTTACCTTTTTGAATACCTCCGGGGTAAGCTGTTCAATAAGCCGGTACAGGTTGAATTCCTCGTTAAGCTGCTTTTCCTCCGCCAGGCGGGCGGCTTTGTCCCGGAGCAGCCTCGTCCTGGGATCGCTTTTTGTGTATACAGCGTGGCCCTGGCCGTAGATCAGCCCGGAACCGTCATTGGCTTCCCCCTTAAGTATGCGGGCCAGATAATCGGCCACTTCCCCCTCATTTTCCCAGTTGCTTACCTGTTTTTTAATCTCGTCCATCATGTGTATAACCTTGATATTGGCCCCGCCGTGTTTGTAACCCTTAAGGGACATAAGGCCGGCGCTTATGGCCGAAAAGGTATCGGTATCGGCGGAGGAAACCAGGTGGACTGCAAAGGTGGAATTATTTCCCCCGCCGTGTTCGGCGTGAAGCATCAGGGCCAGATCAAGCACCTCGGCTTCCAGTCCGGTATAGTGCTGATCCGGCCTGATAAGGGAAAGCAGGGTTTCGGCGCTGGAATAGCTTGAATCGGGCATATGGATGATAAGGCTTTCATGATCGTAATAATGTTTTTTTGCCATGTACGAGTAGGCCACGATGGTGGGAAAACGGGCGATAAGCTCAAGGCATTGGCGGAGTATGTTTTCCGGGGACCGGTTTTCCGGATCATCATCATAGGAATAGAGGGTTAATACCGACCGGGCAAGTTTATTCATAATGTCCCGGGAAGGGGCCTTCATGATGCTATCTTCGGCAAAATTCTTCGGCAGTTCCCTGGAATTGCCTATGAGGGCGGAAAAGTCCTCCAGTTGTTTGGGATTGGGCAGATCCCCGAATAAAAGCAGGTATACGGTTTCCTCAAAGCCGAAGCGTCCTTCCGCGGCGGCGTTTGCCGTTAGTTCCTCCACGTCGATGCCCCGATAATAAAGTTTGCCGTCCACGGGGATCTTTTCCCCCTCGTCAATGATATAGGCGTGGACATCCCCTATGCGGGTAAGTCCCACCAATACCCCGGTACCGTCGGCGTTCCGCAGGCCCCGCTTTACATTGAATTTATCGTAGAGATCGGGATCGATATAATCATTTCCCGTTATAATGGAAATATAATCTCTAAAACCCATGGAACCCCCTGAGTATTTGCCCGTATATTTATACAAAAAGATATTTCAATTTGAATGTTTATACAAGCGACTCAAAACGACTAACGGACGGCTATACCCTATCCTTCTCCCGTATCTGGACGCGCCGTATTTTCCCGCTGATGGTCTTGGGTAATTCCGTCGTAAATTCCACAATACGGGGGTATTTATAGGGGGCGGTTATTTTTTTTACGTGGTTTTGGAGTTCCTTTTTTAGTTCCTCCGAGGGGGACCAGTCTTTGGCGAGAACCACCGTAGCCTTTACCACCGTACCCCGTTCAAGATCGGGGACTCCGGTGATGGCGCACTCCAAAACAGCGGGATGCTCCATGAGGGCGCTTTCCACCTCGAAGGGGCCGATACGGTAACCCGAACTTTTTATCACGTCGTCCGAGCGGCCCACAAACCAGAGGTAGCCGTCTTCATCCCGCCAGGCCATATCACCGGTATAGTAGATATCGTCGTGCCATACGCTTCTGGTAAGCTCCTCGTCCCGGTAATAACCGCCGAATATACCCATGGGCCTGCGTTTTCCCGTGCGTACTATGATCTGCCCTTCCTCGCCCATATCGCAGGAAGAACCGTCCTCCCGGACCAGGTCTATGTCATAGCCCGGCGAAGGCTTGCCCATGGAACCCGGCTTTGGTTCCAGCCAGGGATAGGTACAGACCGTTACGGTAAGCTCGGTTTGGCCGTAACATTCCCGCAGTTTTATCCCCGTTCCCGCCTTAAACTGTTCATAGATTTCCGGTTCCAGCGGTTCCCCCGCCACCGTACAATGTTTAAGGGCGGAAAAATCATATTTTGACAGATCCTCTCTGATAAGGAAGCGGTATATCGTGGGGGGGGCGCAAAAGGTGGTAACCCTGTACCGGGTGATTACATCCAGCATTGCCCGGGGGACAAAACGGTCGTAGTCGTATACAAAGAGGGCGGTTCCGCATATCCACTGCCCGTAGATCTTTCCCCATGCGGCCTTGGCCCAGCCGGTATCCGCCACGGTAATATGGAGGCCCCCCTCAATTACCTGGTGCCAGTACTTGGCGGTGGCTATGTGTCCCAATGGATAGGCAAAATTGTGGCGTACCATTTTAGGCATTCCCGTGGTACCTGAGGTAAAATAGAGGAGCATAATGTCGTCGTTGGTATTGACCTTGGGGAGTCTCTTAAAATCGGCGGAGGCCTTTTCCAGGAGGGGCTTAAAGTCAACCCAGCCGGGACCGGGATTCCGGATTTCCGAATCACGCACGGAGCGTACAAAGGCCTTACAGCGCAGGGCCGGCTGTTTTCCTCCGGATTTAAGTTTTTCCTCCGCCTCATCTATGGCGGCCATGATCTTTTCCTGGTCCACGCAGATGATTCCCGCAATATCCGCGGCAGTGCAGCGGTAGATGATGTCCTTGGAGGTAAGCAGATGGGTGGCCGGTATGGCAATGGCGCCGATTTTATGCAAAGCCAGCAGTATGGGCCAGTATTCCCAGCGGCGCTTTAGTATAAGCATCACCGGATCTCCCCTGCCGAATCCGGCGGCGGAAAGTACATTGGCCGCCTGGTTGGACAGTCTTTGTATATCGCCGTAGGTAAAAAAAGCTTCGGCGCCCTTTTCATCGCACCAAACCATGGCCTGCTCATCTTTCCTGGTTTCGGCAAGCTCGTCGATCACATCGTAAGCGAAATTAAAATTCTCCGGGACATTCACCGTATAGTTTTTGTAAAAATCCTCATAGGACTCAAATTCTTCACGGGGCAGATACCGCTTAAGCAGTTCATTCATCTTGTTGCTCCTAAGCTGTGATAATTAAAGTACGACCGCTAAAAACCGCGCCCGTGTTCCTCCCAGGGCCTTCATCCCATGGGGTTCGTTTGAATCGTAGTAAATTGAATCGCCGGGGCCCAGTTCCGTTTCATGACCCCCTACGGAAATAAGCAGCCGGCCCTCAAGGACATAGTCAAATTCCTGTCCGGGGTGGGTATTGAGGCTCAGGGGCTTATGCTCCGTTTCGGGATTTGCATCCACAAGAAAGGGTTCTCCCTTTTTATGGTGAAATTTGTAGGCCAGATTCCAGTAGGTGTACATGGGCCGCCGGCTCACCTCCGGGGCGTCTCCGGCTCTGGTAACGCAGAAGATCGTAAGCCGCGAGGGCTTCCCGCTGATAAGCTCGGTAAGATCAACCTTAAAGCGCACGGCAATCTCGACCAGGGAACCGATGGGAAAGTCCTTTTCCCCGTTTTCCCATTGGCGGTATTCCGCAGTATCAAAGCCCAGTTCCCCGGCAAGTTCTTCTGCGGAGATCTCCGCGATTTCCCTAAGTACCTTTACCCGTGCGGCGATTTCTTTTGATTCTTCATTCATGATAAACCTCTCTTGTAATACTGATTAAGTCTCGGTATAAGCTGATCGGGAAAATCCCGCCGGAAAAAAAACTGAAACTGATGTTTCGCCTGCCTGATGAGCATATCAAAACCGTTCAGTACGGCGCAGCCGGCCGCTTCCGCCCGCCGCAAAAAGGCGGTCTTTTCGGGGTTATAGATCATATCCATAACCATTTCCCTGCCCTTGAAATGATAGGATTCCAGGGGATCGTCATCTACATTCGGAAACGTTCCTACCGGCGTGGTCTGGACAATAATATCCGAATACTTCTCCATGATGTCAAGTCCCTGGGCATCCAGGCCTCCCCACTTAAACTGATAGGGCAGAGCCAGTTCACGGGCCCTCGGGGCGCTGCGGTTTAAGATAAGGCAATTCCCCTTGAGCCTGTAAATTTCCGCCGCCGCCGCCCTGGCCGCCCCTCCGGCGCCCAATACCGTGATCTTTAGACCCCGCAGATGCCGCCTGCCTATAAAGGTAAGCAGGGATTCGGAAAAACCATAGGTATCGGTGTTGTAACCGTTCCAGGCCGTACCGTCAAAAACGATGGTGTTGCAGGCCCCCACGGCCTTTACCGTTTCGGAACTGCTGCCGAGATAGGGTATGACGGCTTCCTTATAGGGTATGGTTACCGAAACCCCGGCGGCCTTAAGTTCCTCGGCGAGGCTGAGAAAATGTTCCAGCCTGGAAGCGGGAAAGGGGACATAGACTGCGTCGATCTTTTCATGGCTGAAAACAGTGTTAAAAATCAGGGGGCTGTAGGTGGTTTTAAGGGGGAACCCTACGATGCCGACTATCTTTGTCCGGGCGTTTATTTCCCTAAACCGGTACAGTTCCACCAGTTCCCTGGGGTCCATCTGGCCCGGGGCGGCGCTGGGCATATTCTCCCCCCTGGGGGTGGTATAACTTAGGTACGATCCCATATAATCCGCCAAAATGCGGGTACTGTATCCGAAGGGCCCCATACAGAGGAGTATCTTTTCCATATCGCCGTTTTCTTTCGCGGCCCGGTAAACCTTCTGCACATCCTCAAGGGATTGGGGCATTACCGCGGCCTTGACGATTTCGTCCCCCACCCGGCGGAGGGAACGAATTCTTTCGGTGATATTGTTCACCCCCTTAAGGTCGTGGAAGGAACGTATTATCCGGGTGCCAAAGGTCCGCGCGGCTTCTTCCAGCCCCGGTACGTCCAGATCTTCCTCCAGATCCACATAGGCAAAATTTTTCCGCCTGTCCTCCTCGGCAAAGGCAAGGCCCCTGGAAAGCAGGGTTACCCGGGAACCCTCGCCGTTGTTAAAACGGCCCCCGTCTATGGTCCGCCTGATGGTAAGAATTACCGGAAGCCCGGCCTGTTCGGGAAAACTCCGTATAAAGAAACGTTCGTCGGGGTCCAGAAAATCCACCCGGAGTTCGGCCACATCAACATACTTGCGGTACTTGTCCAGTACTTCGAGATTGCCGGCAAGGGTCTCCCCTGTCAGACAGAGGCATATTTTTGCCATGAGGAGCTCCTAAAAATCCGAACGGTATATAAAGATCCCGGAAACCCTGTTTGAGGCATCCCAGTTTACCCTGAGTATCAGGGGCCAGACTTTACTGGGAAGCTGAAAAAGGGTATAGCCCTCAAAATCTTTCCCCTCCCCCTGGATACGGACCACGGCGCCCCTGGGATCCCCCGTTTTAACGCCGTAGGCGGAGGGGAGCTTGAGCTGCCAGACCCGGTTTCCGTAGATGTAGAATTCCCCGCTGTCGTAGGTAAAAACCACATCGTCCTGCCAGGCGGCCATGCCCCGCACGGGGTATACCGCTTTGGGCGTCCCAAAGCGGCCCACAAGTTCCGTCAGGGTAAGGCCTATCAGCAAAGCGGGGTCCTGATTCGCCGGGGCCTGCGCCGAAAGCCGGCCCGGCCAGCCGGCCGTAAAAAACCACAGTACGATCAGAAAGAACAGGCCCTTGCTTTTCATATCTCTATAGTCCACCGGGTTCAGGGTTTTCCGCACTTGATCCTATCGTCTCACGGTGAAGCTCCCTGCCCAGCATGAACAGTACCAGGGAGGAACCTTCGGGCAGGCGGTAGGGCAGGGTGAACTGCCCCCCCGGATGGTTGACATTGATAAGCCTGCGCCGGGTTCCCCCGGGCAGTTCCGCATCCACCGTAAGGGCCAAAGGATAGGGATTGACCGGCAGGGTATAGCTAAAAAGACCGGCCCTTTCGCCCTCCGCCGCTTCGGGGGAGGTAACGGTAACGGAAAGTTTGTCGGAAGAGCTTATTTCAACGCCGCCCTGGGGATTCTGGGATACCACGATGCCCGGCCCTTCGCCTTCCGCCGGGGGGCGCATGGAAAAAATAAAATTGACCTTGGTCTGGTTGATCTTATCCAGGGCTTCCTGAAAGCCCAGGCCCGTTATATCCGGCACGGTGATACGGGCATTTTCCTGACCCCGGCTTACCACCAGTTCCAGAACAATGGGGCCGGTTATATCCGTTCCCGCCTGGGGCTTTTGCTGGAGCACCGTTCCCGCCGGTTCAGGGGCGTACTGAAACATGAAGGGTTCCTTAAGGTTCAGCAGGGGCTGCTCGGATTGGGCCCGCACCGCGGCTATTTCGGCCCGCACCTCGTTAACATCCCTTCCTATATAAGCCCCCACCGTGTCCAGCGCCAGCCCGGCGCCGACCACAAGGTTGATGCGCCGCTCGGCCTTGACAAGGGTTCCCGCTTCGGGTTCCTGTTCCAGAACCATCCCCTTGTCTTCGGCGGAACCGGTAATCCGCAGATCGATAAGGGGATAGAGTTCCTTATCCTGCAGTTCCAGCAGGGCCTGGGTAAGCTCCTTTCCGGCAATATCGGGAACCATCACCTGTTCCTTGCCCCGGACGGCGATAAAGAACACCGAAAGGGCTATCATCCCGACAAACACCAGAAGCCCCACGGTCAGGGAAATAAAGAGCCTCAGATGGCTGCCCATTCCGTCCAAACTAAAATCTTTTACCGCCATAGTGCTAAAAACCCCCGGAAAGACAGGAGCCGATAAAATCCCTGGCGCCGTTCAAAAAGGCCTGCCAGGGCAGGGCTTTCTTTGCCTGGTATTGCAGCTTGGTAAGCGCAAGAATGCCCCCGCCTGTCGCGACCAGTATACCGTATTTTTTATCTATGCCCAAGACCCTGCCGCTTTCACCGCCCCTTCTGGGTCCGGCGTCCAGGGGCGCGGCCTCCAGGATATACAGGGTACGGTCCCCGCAGCCCGTCCTGGCCAGGGGCCAGGGATTATAGGCCCTGATCCGGGCGTCGATCTCAACGGCGCTTTGGGACCAGTCTATCCGGGCGGAATCCCTGTCAATCAGGGAACAGTAACTCGCCTCCCCCTCCTGGGGCCTCCCCTCCAGGACCGCCCCGCTGTCCGCGGAAGCCGTAAGGCGGCGGAGAAATTCCCCAAGCAGCGCGGCGCCCTCTTCCGCCGCCAGGGCGCTCAGGGAAGCGGTGGTTTCCCGGCCGCTGAGGGGCAGCTCCTTTTGGGCAAGGATATTCCCGCTGTCCATCTCCCGGGCTATACGCTGCAGGGTGATCCCCGTAAGGGTATCCCTGTTCAAAATCGCTTCCTGAATGGGAGAGGCCCCCCGGTATTTGGGCAGCAGCGAAGGGTGGATGTTGATCCCCCCCAGGGGAAATATTGAAAGAAATCGGGGGCCGAAGATACGGCCGTAGGCAAAACAAACCAGCAAATCCGGCCTCAGGGCCGCCGCTGCCTCCCGGGCTTCGGACTTAAGGGTTTCGGGTTTCAAAACGGGGATGGGGGGAAGCCCCTTTTCGGCAAGGGCCGCCGAAAGCCTCTCCGCACAGGCCGCCGCCTCGCTGCTTTCAGCCTTTCCGCCCCGGCGGCGGACCCTGTCGGGATTGGTCAGAAGGCCCGCGGCTTCCCAGGCCGGTCGGCCGGAACAGGGCGCGCCGTCCCCCAGACAGGGCCCGGCCAGGACTTGAAGCGAGGGCAGGGCTATGGCGGGGGTCCCCGCAAAGAGAATACGCAGGGACATTAGCCGGCCTGTTTTTGTTTTT